>JBMYOA010000133.1:0-5019 GCA_049598825.1 Opitutales bacterium
AGTCATGTTTAAAAACATCCCTTTTAATCGTGTGGAATGGGTAACAAGCGGTTTTTTAATTACGACCGCTCTTCTAACTGTCACTGCCGTGCCATGGTATTTTTGGACCTACGGGTGGGATTGGTTTATATTTGCCGTGTTCTTGTATTTCTACATCTCAACAGGAATGAGTATTACCGTTGGGTATCACAGGCTTTTTTCTCATAAAGCATTTCAGGCAAAATGGCCGGTCAAACTCTATGTTCTTCTTTTTGGTGCCGCCGCTTTTGAGAACTCGGCCTTATGGTGGAGTTCGGAGCATCGCAAACACCATAAACATGTCGATACCGATGATGACCCTTACGACATCACCAAAGGATTCTTTTGGGCACACATGGGATGGTTAATGTTTAAACTCAAACCCGCTTCTCCCCTTGATAATGTTGAAGATCTCAAAAAGGATAAACTCGTTTATTTTCAGCACAAACTTGTACATCCGCTTTCTTTTCTGATGAGTTTTGGGCTGCCTGCCCTGATCGGTTATCTGTACGCCATTTACACGGGTAACCTTTCGCCCACAGCAGGTGCCCTTGGCGGATTACTCATCCCAGGCGTGGCAAGAGTAGTCATGGTTCAACACGCAACCTTCTGTATTAACTCTCTTTGCCACATGATTGGGAAACGTCCTTATTCAACTAGCCACAGTGCCCGTGACAGTTGGATTGCAGCAATTTTTACCATGGGGGAAGGATATCACAACTATCATCATGAGTTCCAGTGGGACTACCGAAACGGAGTTAAACCATGGCAATTGGACCCTTCCAAGTGGATTATTTGGACGCTGTCAAAGCTGGGTATGACTAGTGAGCTAAAGCGAGTACCTCGGGAACGTATTCTTTTGGCCGAAACTAAAGAAACCAAAAAACAGCTAAATACCCAAATTTCTATCTTTCAGGATTCAATAACCGAGTCGGCGAATGAGCTAGTCGAGCAGGCTCTTTCGACTCTTGAAGACCTAAGTGAACGACTTACGGAAGTGACAAATGAATTGCAGGAAGCCGCGAAAACCAAAATCAATCTTTCAAAAACCAAGATTCAAACACTGAGATCCGAAGTTAGAGCTGTTCTCGATGAAATTGAATCTGTAGGCAAAATAATGCCTGCCTAAAAGCTTTCTTTGATTTTGGCCCCCCAAATAGGTGCCTTTAAGCACTTTCTTTATCTTTAAAGGTCAGGAAGAACACGACGAGTACAATAGCGGCCAGTCCTGCAGGAAAATACCATATGTTTTCCCATTGTAAGGAGCCTGCAATTGTTTGCTTACTGTTCCACCAACCATTCAGAATACCTCCCACAAACATTCCTGCACCAAGAGTCACAAAGGCAATAAACCCCTGAGCACTGGAACGAACATCGTCAGGGGCTGCTTTGTCGACATAAAGCTGACCTGTCACGAAGAAAAAATCATAGCAAATACCATGAAATAGAACGCCGAGATAAAGCAGAATGTGAGCTTCTGGAGTGGCTTGAGCAAATAGAACATAGCGAAGCACCCAAAATGCCATCCCAATTAAAAGCATTTTCTTTACTCCCAGTTTACGGAAAAACCAAGGGACAAGCAGGAGAAAGAAGATTTCAGATACCTGCCCCAAAGTAAGAACTCCCTCGGAATTAGCCACCCCCATTTCTTTCAGAAAACCATTTGCCGACTGAAAGTAGAAAGAAAGTGGAATGCAGAGCAAAAAAGAACAAATAATAAATATGGCAAAGGATTTATCCTTCATCAATGCAAGGGCTTTTAATCCAAGCACTTCAGCGGGAGTCACTTTCTTCCCTTTTAATTTCGGGGGTGTATCCGGCAGAGAAAAAGAATATATCCCAAGAAGAATCGATACCCCTGCCCCAATCATAAAAGGTTGCGATGTCATGGATATGGAAGTCCATTCAGTTGGCGGCACTCCCCCTCCAAGGAAGGCCGGCCAAATCGCATGAAATTGATTCTCATAAAAGAAACTACTCCCCACCAAAATCCCTGATGCAATCCATCCAATTGTGCCCAGAGTACGAATTGGGGGAAATTGTCTTTGAGGATCTTCCATATTCTGAAAACACAAGGAATTAGAAAGGGCCAAGGTTGGCATGTAGCAGATCAAGTGAAGCAGCAGAAAAGGGTAAAACTCATTCCAGTCATTGGCCTGGCCAACAAGATACAGAAAAACTCCGCCTAGAAGGTGTAGTACGCCAAAAACTTTTTGCGTGGCAAAGAAGCGATCTGCGATCATCCCCACGATAAAGGGAGATATCATAGCCGCAACCCCAGTTGCCGCATAAGCGGTTCCTCGAAGACTTGCTTCTACATCAAGCGTGCCGAGATATGACCACATAGGGACATACCAAACTCCCCAGATAAAAAACTGGAAAAACATCAAGAAGCAGAACCGGACAGTAAGAGAATTATTCATAGGCAAAATTAATTATAATGATGGTAATCTCTGAATATTCCTAGAATCAACGAAAATAATCTTTTTTGATAAGTAATGCTTTGGAGGCTCCTCAATCCATGCCAGTCCTATTTCTTAAAATTGAGGAAAGAACTTGCTTGCTGCCAATGCCTTCTTATCAACTAAGTAAATGTCTAATAGTGATTCACCTCTAGTCGGTGTTATTATGGGAAGCCAATCTGATTGGCCGACCCTAGAAAAATCCACCCAAACACTTTCTCAGTTTGGCATTCCATGGGAAGCCAAAGTGGTCAGTGCCCACCGCACGCCAGATTTGCTTTATCAGTACGCTCACTCGGCCAAGGAACGAGGGCTGAAGTGTATAATTGCGGGAGCAGGTGGGGCTGCGCACTTACCCGGAATGACCGCATCCATGACTACATTACCCGTTCTTGGAGTCCCTGTAAAATCCAGGACTCTAAATGGTGTGGATTCTCTTCTTTCAATTGTCCAAATGCCGGCAGGTATTCCCACAGCCACTTTCGCCGTGGGAGAGGCTGGAGCCACTAATGCCGCTCTTTTTGCCGTATCCATGCTCGCAGCAAATGGAGATGAGGTTCTTTCCGAAAAGTTAGATAATTTTAGGAACGAACAAAAGGAAAAGATCGAAGCGAGCGAGCTCCCTCCTTCTTCTTAATTCCATGAATCCAGGAAAAGACGCTTGGATCGGCGTGTTGGGAGGCGGTCAGCTAGGTCGCATGCTTTCTCTGGCAGCCAGGCAAATGGGTCTTCATGTTTTGGCATGGACTGGTGGAGACAGATCAGGGGCAGCATCAACAGCTGACAGGATTATTGATAAACCCTTCGAAGATACTGACGCCCTCGACGAATTTACGAGTTCCGTAAAGGTAGCCACCGTAGAATTTGAAAACCTTCCTGTTGAAACGCTTAAAAAAGTAGAAGAAAGAATTCCACTTCGCCCCGGAAGCCAAATAATTTCTATTTGCCAACACCGCGAAAGAGAAAAAAGATTTCTTTCAGAGAATGGTTTTGGTTGTGCCAATTTCAGCTTGGCTCATGACCTAGGTTCTTTCACCGAAGGACTCACTAAAATCAATTCTCCAGTGATCGTGAAAACGGCCGAATTTGGGTACGATGGGAAGGGTCAACTTCGCTTACCCAATCAACTTTCCCCCCAAGAGATCCAAAAAGCATGGGAGCAATTCGAGGGAGGTAGAGTGGTAATAGAAGAGTGCATTACCCTGGAATCAGAATTATCTGTGCTTGTCGCCCGCGGAACAGACGGAAAAATGGTTCATTACGATCCGGTTGAAAACATTCACCGTAATCACATCCTTGATCTTTCGATTGCACCAGCGAGAATTCCCGAAAACTATCAAAAACTTGCTTGTGAAACTGCGTCAGAAATCGCCAATTCTTTAGACTATGTGGGCATCTTGGCAGTAGAATTTTTCGTTTCATCCGATGGCAGGCTTATAGTCAACGAACTTGCTCCTCGCCCCCATAATTCAGGCCATCATACAATCAATGCCTGCCACTGCTCTCAATTTGAGCAACAAGCAAGGTCTGTCTCTGGAATTCCACTGGGTTCAACCACACTCGTTTCGCCAGTCATCATGATGAATTTATTGGGGGATGTATGGAAAGATGAGTTAACTCCCCCCGACTGGAATAAAATCCTGAAAACCAAAGGTACTTCGCTGCATTTATATGGAAAAAGAGAAGCCCGGACCGGAAGAAAAATGGGACACATTACCATTATGGGAGATTCCCCAGAAGACTGTATTGTAAAAGCGTGTTCTATCAGAAAAGAGTTAGAACTTCCCGATATGTAATCGCTAAACGCACTATAATTCCGACCGAGGAAAAATACCTTATGCATAAATTGAGCCATTGTGACTCAATTGTAAATTCAATGAATTTAGCATGAGTCTTTTTGTCTTAAATCAATTAAGAATAATTACTTAAGTCATTGATAATTAACATTCTTTCGTTGGCACAAGAGTTGCAACTATAAGCATAAATTAACTCTTAACCAAAGGAAAATACCATGAAAATTAATGACAAATACGAAATCAGTCCATTCGGGAACACCTTTGATTCCCTTTTCTCGCTGTTAACCAGAAACGATCATCCACCGATATCGCATCATTCCTCGAGTGTTTCAGAATATGGGAATGTAAGAATCAGGAATGAGGAGAAACAAGTAAGGATTGAATTTTTGGTTCCAGGGTGGAAGAAAAGTGATTTATCTTTATTGATTGAGGATCAGAAATTACGACTTCTTGCGAATCCATCCAAAGAAAAAGAACAGGGTGGCCTATTTCAATCAAATGAACTGAATGTTCAAGTTCTTCTTGGCGAACAATTGGATACGACCAAAGCCAATGCCAAGCTGGAAGATGGAGTGCTTACAGTCACAATCCCCGTTTCCGCAAAAGCCAAAGGCAGAAGCATTAAAATCAGTTGATTTAAAAAACATAGAGTCCGCCCTCCTGCCAAAGGGGGTGGACTCTTTTAATGAATGGCGCGGGAGGTGGGATTCGAACCCACGACCCTCGGTTTAGAAGACCGATGC
>JBMYOA010000134.1:0-4985 GCA_049598825.1 Opitutales bacterium
AAAAAATTTAAGATCGGGGGCGTCACCAGGGACAAAGAGTATCCTCTTTTTAAGACCCATTCAAAATCCCGTATTTTCTTCTTTGCAGTTCATGATTCTGAGAAAAAGAACAGCAACATTCTGGTTCATTTGGATCCCGAATTAAAAAGAGTGCGTGAAAAGGTAATTGAATTTGATTTTGCCTGGTTGGAAATACAGGGACGCGGGGTTAAGGGAAGTACACTCACGGCACATAAAGTCGATCGTGTGGTCAACGCACCCAGGGAAAATGGTGATGATTCTCCAGAAGGAGAGGAACAAGAAGATGCAAAGTCAGAGCCCGAACCGACCAAGCCTGATGAAAAGAAAGCAGAAACGCCGAAAATAGAGCCTGAGCCGGTAGCCGCTAAAGAACCAGTCAAGAAAGCGGAGTCCGAAGAACCGAACCCCAAACAGGGGAAAGATCAGGTGACTTTTGATTTTGAGGGAAATTAGCCCTGCTTAGATTCAAGCGACTACTATTTCTTCCAGTAATGTAAAGTATGGGAAGGATCGGAAAAGAGGAAATCAATCGTAAGCTGCTGCACATTTTGGCCGTGGGGTATCCGGTTTTTATCTTTTATGGGCCAGAATGGTTTTCACTGAGTAAAGAGCAGGTGTTGTGGATCGTTTTTGCCTTTTTACTGCTGTCCCTGGTGATAGACATAAGCAGGCTTTATTGGGGTTCCTTTAGGTCATGGTTCTTCAATCTTTTTGGATCCATGATGAGAACTCAGGAAGAGACCCAATTAACAGGAGCCACCTACATCATTGCTGGTTCCTTTATTTGCAGTTGGATTTCCTTGTCGAGTGATGCATTTGCCGCATCTGCTTTTATCAGCCTCACCCTATTTATTCTTGGCGATGCCGCTGCCGCTCTTTGCGGGAAAGGCTTCGGGCGGGTAAAAGTGGGGGATAAAACTCTCGAGGGAGCGATCGGATGTTTTCTTCTGTGCTTTTTACTGACTTTGCTGTTTCCTTATTTACCGAATTTTCTTTCCAAGTGGGGTGGAGAATTTACCTGGATGCATATGGTTTTATTTCCGCTGGGGATCTCCCTGCTGGAATTGTTTCCCATCAAGCTCGGAAGACTCACGCTCAATGATAATCTCTATGTGCCAGCAGCGATCTCATTACTCGTGTTAATCTGAGTATAATTAGAGTTTTTCAAGTCGTTCAGAAAATTTTCCCAGCATCTTACTTTTTCCTGAACGACATTCAACCAGTTCCAAATTTTCTCCCCTGATGTAAAAGATTGCCCGTTGGTTGAATTGTTCGCCAATTTCAATCGCTTCTTTCAGAGAGCATTCCACCGCGAAGCTTGCTTCTTGATGGGTCCGGTCGGGGGAACTCCCAATAAGTTTAATGTATATTTTCGGCTCAGCCCATTCTGCTAATTGTTGGTTGCGTCTGATATTCTCAGAATCAGTAAGCTTTTGATCCATCGGGTTATGTGCGGTAATAATGGCAAAGTTATTGGGCCAACCTGCAGGAACTTCAGGAAGTAGGAAGACGGTATTGTCGTACTCGGGGTTCATCAGTTTTGATTCTCTTCGTATTCGTAAAAAGCAGAAAGGGATTCTAAAAGTTATTTGCTTCGCCCAACCTAGACTTCATATTCATAAGAATGAATCCTTTTTCTTTTTCCCGTTTGTTTTTCTTGGGCGTTTTCTCGGTCACCTCTTGGTTGTTAGCAGCAAATGAAAGAAAAAGTGTCCGGGTCTTAACCTACAATGCGTGGTATGGTTTTACCAAGAAAGCGGATCGAAAATCGGATTGGTTGCGATATGTTCACTCCCTGGAATCAGATATTGTAGCCCTGCAGGAATTGAATGGATATACGGAGGAAAAACTGGCCGCAGATGGTAAGTTCTGGGGGCATAAGCATTCAGCCTTGTTAAAAAAAGATGGTTTTCCCACTGGTATTACTTCCAGGTATCCCATTGAAAACATTAGGAGAGTCACCGAAGGCTATCATCATGGTATGCTTTCCTGTAAAACCGGTGGAATCCAAGTTTATGTGATTCATCTTCACCCCGGACATTGGGAAATTCGACATCAGGAAATAGACCTGCTCCTCAAGACGGTCGCATCCCATCAAGCCAGTGAGCCTGTTCTTTTGATTGGTGACTTTAATACTTTTTCGGAGAGAGATCAGGCTCACTATGAGCAAACCCCCGATATGATACCCTTTTTCCGACGCCTCGATATCCGCTGGAAGAGTAACCGTAATTTACGAAATGACCGGCTTGATTATTCACACCTACAAAAAATAGAGCGGGCAGGTTATCAGGATGTAATCGCCGATAGACGGGAGAGATTTCTCGGAACATTTCCCACAAAGCTGAGACTTGATGAGGATAATGGACCACCCCGAAGATTGGATTATATTTTCGCCAATAAAGTCCTGGCGGAGAAATGCATCAAGGCCCGGTATTTGATCAATTCAAAGACTGATATCCTATCGGATCATTACCCGGCGATTGCCGAATTTGAGATCGAATAATTTAGCCCAGTCCCTTGACTTCCCACCCTTTTCTGTATTTTCGATTAACCAGTGCAGTGGCTTCCTTATTACCTTTGAAAGAGAGTGATGGTGCATCCCATACCAGGGTTTCGTTTTTGAAACGGGTGGCAATCCCGCCAAGCAGAACGGTTTCGGATAGGGGGCCTGCGTATTCGAAATTGGCCGACGGTTTTGGTCCTGCCCCCCGAACTGCATCAATAAATTCATGCCAATGGTTTCCTCCCGGTACCACTTCAATTTTATGATCCGCAAATTTCTTTTTAGGATACAGAGAAGGCTTGCCCACATGTGGAATCAACATCACGCCCTTGGTTCCAATAATGACAGAACCTTGATTGGGTAGTTTCTGTCCTTCCAAAAGATCGGTGACCTCCTTAGAAGGTCGATTGCTGCCATCGTACCATGTCACCGGAAGATTCTCTCCCTTTGAAAATGGAGTTTTGGGGAAGATGTAATGAATTTTTGCATCAAAGCCCCAGTTGTCTTGATTGGGTTCCGGTCCTTCTGATCGGACAGATATTGGATAAGTCAAACCTAAGGCTTTGAATGTGGGATCATAAATATGACAACCCATATCTCCGAATGTACCCGTTCCATAAGCTAAACGCTTTCTCCATTGCCCGGGATGGTAGTATCCCTTGATATAATCCTCAAATGGAGCAGGTCCAATCCATCCATCCCAATCCAAACCCTTGGGGACAGGGTCTTTTCGATCGGGTCGCGGATTAGAATCTCCCCATCGTTTGCCACTGAATGAATGGGCATGAACGATCTTACCAATTACCCCATCATGAACAATTTTTACTGCGGTTCTATATTCACTGTAAGAGTGGATTTGAATTCCCATCTGGGTCATCAGGTTTTTCTCTTTGGCGTATTCTGTAAGAGCCCGTGATTCAGCAATTTGATGAGTAAGTGGTTTTTGTCCATAGACATGAAGTCCATGCTGCATGGCACTCATGCCCATGCAGGCATGTAAGTGATCCGGTGTGGAAACATTCACACAATCAAGATTCTTACCCTCCTTTTCCAGCATTTCGCGCCAATCAGCATATACATTCGCACCCTTGAATCGTTGCTCTGCCTGCCTTCTACGCCCCGGGTCAATTTCGGCAATAGCCCGAATCTTTACATTTGGATGGTTTTTAATCTGACCTAAATCGGAGCCAGCCATACCGGCACCCCCAAAACTTGCGTGGTTGACCACTTCGCTCGGGGGAGATTTTGCCCACGAAGTTTGGGCGAGATAGGGAAAGGTAACGGACCCAGCAAGGGCCTTGAGTGAGTTTCTTCTTGTTATCATTTTTTTGGGCTGTGGGTTAAAGAATCATCTAGTATTGATTGAATTTTTTTGAAAGGAAAGCTTGATTCCGAAATGACCGGCTATTTTTTTGATGAAGCTTTTTTGTTCTGGTAGAGGACAAGCTTGATACCAGTCGTTTAGATAGGAGGTAAAACTACGGGGAGTTTTTGATTTTTTTGTATTCAGGAAAGCACAGGCTGACCATCCTTCCGGAAATTTATCAAAAAGCGGGAGTAGTCGAATCGCGAGGGATACATTCCTCGGCCGATCAACCGGTTCTTTAGAGAGTTTTTCTTCATTTGCCCGGAACCAGCTTGGCAGATCTGCAGGAATTTCATTTTCGTATTTTTTTATTCTTTCCTCGGCGTACTTCGTGAATTCTGGCCCGTAGTCTTTCCAGTGAGGGTAGGGGGGAGATTGCTTCCATGCTTCTTCCAATCGTAAGAGAGCATATAGAGACGCTACTTCACCGAGGGTTTCCTCAAACCACAAGTTGGAAGAATCCCCATCCTTGTAACCACAAAGGATGTGTCCGATCTCGTGACTAAACTGAAACGCATACTGGCACCAGAAGCGGTCCTGCGTGTTCAATTTAACAATATATTCCCCTTGCTTGCCCCGTTGGTAGAGAACGATGGGCCCCTGTTCCGAACGACTTACCCAGATGGAATTATACGGTGGTTTTCCTCCGAGAGGAAAGAGGATCTCAGCCACACTGGTAAGCACTGCGAGGATGTCCGCGGACTGTCCTTGTCCCCAGTCTTCAGACAGGATCTGAATATCTGGAGTTTTGCTCTCTTTTTGAAATTTAGATGTAGGAACTTCTTTTTCTGAAGAGATAGCTTTTGTGGAAATGACCGATGTACACCCCGCTAATCCGAGAATAAGAAGCAGGCTGGTTACAATGCTGACTTCTTTCAGTTTTTAGAACTCTTACTTGTTTAAGTGCATAAAGGAACCATGCATCTGGTCAAAGAAAACAGCTGGGCCACTTTGCCGTATAAGTAAATACAACCAACTGGATGTCTCATTGCGGTAGAGGTGCGGCCATGTGGAACCATTGGTCCATACCCATCCATGATCATTAATCCAAAGCCATACATTTCCGTTATTGTCAGGAGATGCAAAACACCAACC
>JBMYOA010000135.1:0-4934 GCA_049598825.1 Opitutales bacterium
AAACGGTGGCTTGTATTTATAACGATACTCCAGTCTGCGATTTTAAAAGCTGGCCCGGAGGGAAGGGAGTTGGTAAAGGGGCCCAAGGGGAGTGGAAACGGGTGATTGATGAATATGGCTTTAAAAATGAAGAGGAAGCTATGTCTTACCGAGACAATCCGATTGATAATTTACAACCAATTGTTGATGCGAGAATTCCGATCATGCATATCATCACTGAAGATGATGCCATCGTGCCGCCCAAGGAAAATACCTATATCCTAAAGGAACGCCTCGAAAAGCTGGGGCATCCCTTCTTCTATGTGATTTCAATTGATAAGGGAAGTCGGGCCAATGGACACCATTTTGATGTCAAATATCCTCATGTTGGATACCACTTCATTCGAAAATACAGTGATTTTTCGAATGAATATCCAATCTATCTACGATCTGGTCTCAATAATTCCCGCCATGTATTTACTAAAAAGAAAAAAGGGAGAGTGGGCTTTCTTGGAGGTTCGATCACTGAGTCACCCGGTTGGCGCCTGCATGTGTCTGATTCATTGAAAAAAAGATTTCCACAGACTGAATTTGATTTTGTTTACGCCGGGATCGGATCAACTGATTCGACCTATGGTGCCTTTCGTTTAGGGCGAGATATTTTGTCGAAGGGGAAAGTGGATCTACTGTTTATAGAATCCGCCGTGAATGAACTTCACAATTCCCGTACCCGTGATGATATTGTGAAAGCTGTCGAAGGTATCATTTTGCAGTCCCGCCGACATAATCCTCACATCGATATCGTGGCTCAGTATCTTTATGATATGCCCTATGTGGAGTCTTACCGAAAAGGGATTACACCCTGGCAAATTGCAGCCCTCGATCGAATTTCTTTGCAGTATGGAATCAATGCGATTGATCAGGCAAGACAGGTAACAAAGTGGTTTGATAGCGGAGAGATTCCACCTCAACAATTTGGCGGATGCCATCCTAAGCCTATCGGTCATAAGGCGTATGGTGAAATGATCGACCGTTTGTTTGATCATGCGTGGAAGGAACCAGTCGCTCGGTCTTTGGTTCCGCATCTTGGTGCCAGAAGATATAACGATTACTCTTATGGTCGCGGTCATTTCCAATCCATTAATACCGCAAAAATAATGAGTGGATGGAAGGTAGTTAAAAATTGGATGGGTACTGGAAAAGGTAGGGTACGGAAGCATGATGTGGGGATTGACTACCTGGAAGCCCTGAAACCCAATGCTGAATTATCTGTGGAGTTTTCTGGCACTGCGATCGGTCTTCCGATGGTAGCCGGTCCGGATGTTGGAATTATTGAGTGGAAAGTTGATGATGGTGAGTGGAAGTCACTTGATCAATTTACCAAGTGGAGCAAGGGTCTCCATATTCCTTGGATTTACATGCTTGAAAAAGAACTACCTGACGGAAAGCATCTTTTGACATTGCGTACAACCAATCGAAAAAATGATCAGTCAAGCGGTTATGCCTGTCGCTTTCGCGCGTTTGCGGTTAATGGCAACTAGGTAGAATTTATATGCTAAACAAATACATCCCGCTTTTTTTTCTTCTAGCCATGTCCCTCCACGGACATCGGCTCACCTACAGCCCTGAAGAGTTCAACATTGGTCAGTCCAAGTGCTTTGTTTTGGATGGCAACTCAACAGCTAAGGAAAAACCCTGGGTATGGTATGCTCCCACTTTACCTCATCATCCTGACCCATCGCACAGTTGGTATATTGATAAACTTCTTGAAAAGAGAATTAGTTTTGCCGGTTGTGATCAGGGAGAAGTACGAGGATCACCTGCAAGCATTTCCAGGTTCTCAGATTTTTACAATGCAATGGTAAGGCGTGGGTATTCCAAGAAACCAGTGCTCCTTGGACAAAGTAGGGGCGGCCTTATGATGTTGAGCTGGGCAGTGAGAAATCCCAATATGCTCGGTGGGTATGCAGGTATTTATCCAGTGCAAAATTTAAGGAGCTGGCCGATGAAGAGAAACTTCAGCACTACTCTGCATGATTTTGGGATGGATGAAAAAGCTTTCATTGAAAAGATAGAAGAACATAACCCAATTAACCATCTGGGAAGAATGGCAAAAAGCAAAGTTCCAATTTACATCGTTCATGGAGATTCTGACCAAGTCGTTCCGCTTGAGGAAAATAGTGGAGTGGTTCAGGAGAGGTATCAAAAGCTGGGAGGAAAGGTAGAGGTGGAGATTGTGCCCGGTGCCAGGCATCAAGTAATAGATGCCTTCTTTAAATCAAAAAAATTGATCGAATTTTTAATTAAGCACTCTTAGTTCAAGAATCGTCTTTTCTTTTACACATTCAACCAATGAACCCTTACTTATGTATATGAAAAATCTATCCGTTAAAAATTTATTCATCATAGCAGCTTGCCTGACCTTTTCTTCCATTTGTATGGCGAAGAAGGATATTAATTTATTAACGCCAGAGGAGATTAATTTAAACAAGCATTGGGTTTTGGAAAAAGGGGTTCTCTCTATTTCGGAAACACCGGGTGGAATTATTTGGTCCAAAAGAAAATTTGGAGATTTCACCATCTCTCTTGAATATAAGACATCAACCAAAGCCAACAGTGGCCTTTTCTTTCGGACGGATCCCAAAAATGCAGTGCAGGGAGGATTTGAAATTCAGATCGCCTCTCCTGGTTTGTACAAAGGTAAACACATTGTTGGTTCCCTCTATGATGCGAAAGAGCCAATGGTGGCAGCGGGAAAACCGGATGGTGAATGGAATGTAATGGAATTAACCTGCAAGGGACCGATAATGAAAGCGAAGGTTAATGGTAAGCAGGTGATTGATGTTAATATTGACGATTGGAAAGAGCCGAATAAAAACCCTGACGGTTCAAAGAACAAATTTAAAACAGCCCTCAAGGATCTACCACGCAGGGGTCATTTTGGACTTCAGTATCACGGGCAACCTGTATGGTTTAGAAACATTAAGGTCACGCCTTTGAAGTAAAACTACTCTGCCCTGAAAATAAAAAATTTCATCTCACATCTAGCATTCATACTTCTGGTTGCTGGTTGTCAGGAATCAGTTTTCCAATCTCTCAAAAAGACCGATAATTTATTTGTTTATGAGGGGCTTCCTCATCCACTTCGCGAAAACCCTTCTTTCGAGAAGGAAAAGAGAAGGGATGATGTAATGCAAATTCTGGGCCATTGGTTTTACGATAAAAAAGTTAAAGCAGTTGGAAGCACAAGGGATCAATTGATGAACTTACTTTTTAACGAAAGTGGATTCAGTCTGCTTAGTCCAGATGTGCCACCAAAGGATTGCGGCCCCTTTCATCCCGACTTTGCAATTGGGTGGAATTATGGTGCAGAGGAAATTTTTCTGATGATTTGCTACACTTGCGGCGAGGCGAAGCTCCTCCAAGAGGGTAGGGTCGAGACTTACGCAATAAATGCCTACAAGATGCAGTCATTTGCAAATCTGTTGGCTGAATATAAGGCTAACCGCCCTTGGTAAAAATTTACAGGTTGCATTCACTTCCGTTTGCGTAATTTGTGCCCCATAAGGAGTTATTAACAATAATTCTATTTGATTGTATTCATAAATCCTCAGATCAAAATAATCCATATTACTTTACACTCGATCAGGACTAATTATGTCGTGGTCATAATCTTAAATTAACAAACAAAAAGGAATCAAAATGGCAGAAGCAAAAGGTCTGAGTAAACCCGTCAAATTAAAGAGCGAATTATCCGCATTTCTAGGAGCAAGCGAACTTCCAAGAACAGAAATTACGCAGAAACTTTGGGAATACATTAAGTCGAACAAATTGCAGACTAAGACTGAAAATGGAAAACCTGAGAATGCAGGAAAATTCATTGTTGCGGATGCTAAGCTTCTCACAATTTTCAAGAATACTCACACCACAAGCAAAACTGGTAAGGTTACTGATTTACGAAACCTTAAAGAAGGTGAGACGATCAACATGATGCAAATGGCATCCGTGGTTGGTGCAAATATCGAGTAATCGAATTTTCTTCACTTTTTTCCGATCTATATCGGAGTTTAAAAACGCACTTCTGATTACGGGGTGCGTTTTTTGTTAGGACTTTTGCTTACGAAACAAATGTGTGGGAAAAGGGTTCAATCTTCATTTTAAGGTTCTTTCCTTTCTAAAATACCAAAAGCAATCAGAATATTCTTTATTGGGTTTGAGTTTAGAAATACTCTTTCGTGATGGAAACAGAAAACCGAAAGAGAATCATTCAGGGTATCGTTTTAATCAACCTTTCTATTTTTTTGCTTTCCTCTCTGGTTCTTACTTCACGAGGATCTTTTGCATGGGAGACAGGAAACCATTTGGATTACTTTTTTAGCTGGCTATCAGCAAGGAAAGGCTGGAGTTCCTGCTTGATGATACTTCTTTGCAGTAGTTTATGCTCCTGGGGAATATACAAGATTTGCGTCAAATCGCCTGGTTCCGCGAACGAAAAAGAGTCCCCCAAAAAATAATCCAGAATCCCAATATTAGGATTAGACTTCGGAATATAAATCCCCGTATCTTTTTTAAAAGCTATTCTGGTCATTCTAAACTTATGAGCTTCTTACAAATTTTAAGATTTTACATTTCAAGTCTGTTGCTTCTACCTGGCATCAATTTTGCCGAAGCAAAAAAACCTGCGGTAGAGTTGGGCAATCTTGAAAATCTTGCCTCCATGGAACCCAAACCTTTTGTAGTGGTCGAGGCTAGCCGTAATAAAGTTAAAAATCGCGGGCAGGGGGTTGTTGTGTCCCCTCAAGGGCATGTTCTTTCAGCTGCACATATCGCATGGATAGGGAAAGATGGAAATTACTCTGAGGATTTTCGAATCAGTTTTCGCGGGAATGGGAAAAATCTTCCGCAGGGTCAAGTCCATCTGCATTCCACAACTTTTTCTGACCGCGAGGATGCAT
>JBMYOA010000136.1:0-4904 GCA_049598825.1 Opitutales bacterium
TTCTTTTTTAGTAATTGGATATTTGAATATAGTGCATCTTCGAGCGCCAAGATGCTTGAAAAGATAATAAAAGAAAACGGGCAAGGAAAGTTTGGCGAACCGGAAAAGAAACTTATCAAATCACTGCTTGATAATATCGAAGTCCAAAATATCGGTTTCTACAAAAATAATGCCGAACAGCTGTGTGGAGCCCAAACCCTAAGAATTTCGAATATTTCAGTAATTATTCCTTTAGCCAACCAAGTGATCGGTAGACAGATGAAAGCCCATATTCAAGAAATGCGTGAAGAGAGAGAGGAAAAAGTACCAAACAGCTTCACCACCGAGACGATCGATTTAATCGAAAGTAAAGTGGAGCAAAATTTTCCCTTCATCCAGGTAAAAGGTAATCTGATTACACTTACTCTCATCATGACTGAGCCTGATCAGAAAAGAATCACGAACTCCACAGTCAAGGATCTCCCCGATGGAGCCCGTATTGCCTTTGAGGACGAGTCATTACTGATTGAGATTGGCGGCAAGCAGGATCAGGTGGGGGAACTTTCCAAAAACTGTTTTGAGGGATATTATGACAACGCCAAAAATTACTTGGAAACAAACTATCCCAATTTATTTCTTGCGCCTACACAGGTGGAAAACCGGCTGAAAAAATTTCTCAACCTCTCGGGAAGGTAAAACTAAAATTATGTATCTTTGTTAAATTCTGTTTTCTTTCGGAGTGTAGGGTTAAAGATACTTTGATTTGAGACTTAACCCAAAAGAAGACGATACACAAAGCCGGTTCCTCCGCCTTTACACAGCACACGAGGCAACGCTGCACTCATATGTAAGGCGATTAGTATACAGTCGGGAAGATACCCTTGATGTGATGCAAAAGATTGCAGTGGTTCTATGGAAAAAATTTGATCAATTAAAAGAAGATCAGGACTTCCGAAAATGGTCTTTCGCGGTAGCTCGCTTTGAAGTTCTTGCCTGGCGCAGAGACCTCGCAAGGGAAAGAGAAAAGTTTGTGCTCTCCTCAGATACCATAGAACTAATGGCGGGCGAAATGGACCAGCAGGCAGAGCAACTTGATCTTGAACAGGAAGCCATCCTGCAACATTGCCTGAAAAAACTTACCGAAACGGAAAGCACTGCCCTGAAAAAAATGTATCAAAAGAAAAGCGATACAGCCACCCTTGCCGAAGAATTTAACAAGAGCATCACTGGGTTTTATCAGTGGATTTACAGAATTCGCCAAAACCTAGCCAAGTGTGCTCAAAATCTATCCACCTCCATTTAGTTTAAACAAATGAGCAAAGAAGACATCCTCATCGCCCGTTACCTCAATCAGGATCTCGATACAAAAGAGACGGAGGAATTGGATCAGCTACTCAAAGTAAATCCAAAGTTGAGAGATAAATTTTATCAACAAGCAAATGCCCATGCTGGCCTTGAGACAGAATTCTCTTCCGTATTACCTGATGAAAAACTTCTTACTTTGACACCAAAATTCTCCAAAACCCCCTGGTTTACAATAGCGGCATGCTTGGTTCTGTCCTTAAGTATATTGAGCTTTTTTTGGATGGATGAAGATGACCCAATTGCTCTTATCATAGCGAATGAAAACGCTGCCTGGGAAAGTTCCTTACCCACCACGCAGGGGAGTAAATTATATGCGGGGCGGATGACCTTGAAATCTGGTGTATCTATTATTCGTTTTTCATCCGGAGCCGAACTTACTCTCGAAGCTCCTGCTATGCTTGAACTGGTTGATTCCATGCATGGAATACTCCATCAAGGAAATGGAATTGTAAATGTCCCTGATTCAGCACAAGGGTTTGTGCTGACAACGCCGACCGGCTATGCGGTGGACCATGGAACGGCTTTTGGGGTTTCGGTCAGCCAAGATGGCAAGTTGTCAGATTTTAAAGTACTGGAAGGTGAAATCTCTATTCATGCATCCAATGGAAAGTCTCTTTTTCTCCTGCAAAATGAATCCGCAAGTTTAAGTGCTACGGGAATCAGTGATAAAAATGTGATGATTGCAGGCGAACCCGTTCCAGAACCAACAAAACAAAACCAGCTCATTCGTTTTCAAACTGAAGGTCGGTGCCAGTCCATTATCCGAAACAATAAGATCGAGCATCTAAATCCTGATTACCTGATGGTAAAATTGGATACAGGTTCCTATCCCTACGAAAGAAGATCCTTATTCAATTTTCAGATAGGAGAAACCGATGTAAGTAGAGTCAAACAAGTCAGACTGAGGCTCAACCTGGTACCTTGCGGATTGGGGTACCGAGTATACCTGCCCAAGGTTAACCAATTTCAAGTCTATGCCATTGCCGGTTTTAGTGAAATCGAATCGTGGCGTGACCTGAAATGGGAAGAGGCCCCTTCTATCGAATCGGCCACATTGATTGGTAACTTTGAAATTCCGCGGAGTCAGGAGCGCGGATCAGTCGTAATTGAGAGTCAGGAACTAACAAATTTCCTGAAGGAAAATAATACCAGTGAATATACTTTTATTGTTACCCGACAAACTACTGAAATTCGTGGAAGCGGGATGGTCCACGCCTTTGCCAGCGACTCTCATCCGGAAGCGTCCGGCCCCACTTTGGAAATCACTTTTTAAAAGATTATTTCTTGGGTTCCGTTTTTTGACAACCGGAGGACCAATCGACTTGCAAGGAATCTGTCTGCCCAAGTAGGATTCCATGTATGAAATACATTGCGTTTCTATTTCTTTTACCTGTCATTGCCTATTCTCAACTTTCAGACCGGCCAAATGTAGTCCTATTCATGGCTGATGATATGGGTATGGGAGATAGTTCTGCTTATCAATTTTTCACCGGAAATTCCGACGCCCAACAGATACATACACCGGCCATGCAAAAGCTGGCAAACATGGGAATGCTTTTCACCGATGCCCACACCCCCTCTTCCCGATGCACCCCAACACGTTACGGATTACTTACCGGGAGGTACCCGTGGCGTGCCCGGATGAAACACTGGGTACTGTTTGGGGTTCAGGGCGACCCGCTCATTGAGGAGGACCGCCCTACCCTCGCCACTCTCTTTCGATCCTGCGGTTATGCGACTGCGATGGTGGGCAAATGGCACCTTGGGCTGCGCTATACCCGATCCGATGGAAAACCGGCTGCAGGCTGGGCAGATGCTGACCTGACCAAGGATGTTTTTGACGGCCCCTGTGACCATGGCTTTGATTATGCCCGCTTTACTTCGCGCTCGCACGGGACATCCGGCCCCGATGCTGGCACAACCGGACCGAAAACAGGAAAAAATAATAAAAGGAAGCGCAACACTCCCACCCAGACAATTGGTCCCGGACATATACATAATCGTCGCATCATTGGAGCCACAGGCAATGGCAAGCAACTGGCCAACTCAGGAGATTTAGCCTATGACCTTCACTCTTTGGGTAGTCGCCATTCCGACCATGCGATGGAATTCCTTACTCAGCATTTACGAAACCGTGAAACCTCTTTTGACCCGTTCTTTCTCTACTACCCGAGTAATTCCAACCACGGCCCTTACACGGTGGACATGGAAATTGGTGGGAAGAAAATTAAGGGAGCCGGCAGGATGGTTTCGGGCGACCCTGCATCCCTACGCCTCGATTACATTTATGAAAACGATGTAGCATTGGGAAGACTGCTGGATTTTCTTGAAGAAACCAAGGATCCAAGACGACCCAGCCGGAAACTTATTGAAAACACCATTGTCATTTTTACCTCAGATAATGGTGCGGAAGTAACCGCAAAAACGGCCACTGGTCCTGTTCGAAGCAATAAAGGAAGTTGTTATGAAGGCGGGCACCGGGTTCCCTTTATCGTATCCTGGCCCGAAGGAGAAATAGGAAACGGAGATGCAGAAAGTCCTGGAGAGAAAAGTTCTGAACTGGTCGGATTACAGGATCTGTATAGCACCTTCTCCAAGATCCTGGGAAAACCTCTTCCCAATCTACGGGAAGGCAAAAAGGGTGCGGAGGATAGTTACAATATCCTTCCGGCTTGGGAAGGGAAACCATTACCCAACCGCCCCATGTTCTACAACGATCATAAGGAAGCGGAAAACGGAGCTGCCTGTGCCATGCGGATCGACAACCCGATCGTTGAGGGAAAACCTATCAAAGGTAAATGGAAGATCTTTTTTGATGATTCTCTTTTGCGCTTCGGAAAAGCTAACCCCACTGAACTTTTTGAATTATCGTCAGATCCTATGGAGTCCAAGAATCGTATCGCCGAAGAGGGATTAAAGCCCCTGATCCAAGAATTAATTTCCACCGCCCGGCTTCACCGAAATGCGGGTGGTCATCGTTTCATTTCCATTACACCGAAAAAACGGTTCGAATTTGATTGGAGAAATCCGTTACCGGTACCTTCCCCCCTGACATTTTTTGTATCTGTAAAGGGAGGGGATGGCGTGCGTGATGAACAGGGGCTGGGAATAAAGGGTCAAAAATCCCAAAGAGTGGAGCCGGGAGAGGCTTTTGCCATTCGTTTTGAATCGGATGTGCTTATCGAATCTATTGGTATAACCGCCGGCAAGGAAGGTTCATGCGGAGGCTCTCTGCGGATGGGAAATCGATCGGCACTTGCGATTTATTGCACGGATGCAGACAATGATGCAAAAGACCAGCAGGGAATCATAAGCGATCTTGGCATTCTAAAAAAAGGGGAAATGCTCATTCTTGATCCAAGCCCTCACTGGGGTGTCGAAGCTCCGGGTAGCTGGAAATTACAATCCCTCACCGTCCGACCTTTTTAACCATTAAAAATGAAACATTCCTTTTTTCTTTTATTTCTGATCAGTCACCTGCTTCCTGCAGATACAAAACCAAACATCCTCTTTATTGCAGCCGATGATCTGTCCTGTGCACTCGGTTGCTATGGAGATCC
>JBMYOA010000137.1:0-4863 GCA_049598825.1 Opitutales bacterium
CGACCTTAACCAGGCAATCAAGTCGACCATTGTCGTGGCTACGAATGAATGGAAGTATCATGCAGAAGTTGTTACCGGTTTAGATGAAAACTTACCCATGGTTCCCTGCAATGTTGGAGAGATCAACCAAGTAGTTCTGAATTTAATTGTCAATGGTGCTCACGCGATTCGCGATAGGTTCGAATCCAAAGGGAAGGGACAAATTAATATTACAACTAGACATTATCCATCGGATGACTGTGCGGTTATTTCAATTACGGATAATGGAGGAGGTATACCGATGAAAGTGCAGAAAAGAATCTTTGAGCCATTTTTTACCACAAAAGAGGTTGGGGTTGGAACCGGTCAAGGGTTGGCGATCGCTCATAATGTGGTGGTTAAGTCTCACAATGGACAAATATGGTTTGAAAGTGTTGAAGGAGAAGGTACCACTTTTTACATCAAACTGCCCATGACTCAGTCTTAGTGTCGTTCTTGAATGAAGCTCTTTTTATTTGCTGCTACACTTTTTCTGTCATTTTCATGTTCTGAGGAGGACTCAAACAAAGCTTCTTTGAATGCCCGCGCGTCTTCTTTGCCTTTTCCATTGTCCAGAAATGCTGAGCTTTCGAAGAAAGAACTTCAAAAACTTGAAACCATTGAATTCAAATCCAAATTTGCAAAAATTAAGCCAGGTGAGTTTCTGATGGGCAGCCCATCGAGTGAAATTGGAAGGGGTAATGACGAAAAGCAACATAAAGTTCAGATAACTAATTTGTACTACATATCTAAATTCGAGCTTACCATTAAAGAGTGGAATACTTTTGCTTCTACTAAGAAGTATCATTCATTCGAGCTAAAGAATTCTGATAAAGAATTAATCATTCCTTTGTATCAAAATCTTTTGTTGCAGCCTTCGCTAAAGGGTAAATTAGTTTCTTCTTTGCATGCTGATTTCAAGCAACTCACGAATCCTGAAGAAAGCACTTATTTTATCAACCTCAGGTCAATGATTGATTTGGTTAACAACTGGAATCAATTACCGCAGAACATTAAAGCTAAGATTGCGAGATCACTTACGCTAAGCGTAAAAGAATACTCTACAATTCTTCACACGCTACTTGATCAACAAAATCAATTACCTGTAAACCAAGTTTCTTATACCCAGGCAGTCTCGTACTGTCACAAGTTGACTGAGTATGGATATAAAAATAATTTAATCCCGGGGAGGATGCTATACCGTTTGCCCACCGAGGCTGAATGGGAATATGCTTGCCGTGCCGGTCTTCAGGGTGCTTGTGGCATAGGTGAAGGCAATAAATTATCTGGCCTTAATGCAAACTTAGATGGCAGCACTAAAGATTATATCATAGGTGATGAGAGTACACTGATTAATCGAGGGAAATTAATTCCAGTAGGTAATAAATTTTCTAGGTTTCCAACCAATCGATGGGGTCTTTCCGATATGCATGGAAGTGTAATGGAATGGTGTTATGACTTTTATGAAGAGTACTCCGAGGCTTTCGTTATTAACCCAATTGGACCATTGCACGGTAAAAACAGGGTACTGCGGGGAGGAAGTTTTTACAGAACTGCCTATGAATGCAGATCCGCTAACCGGGAAAGCTCAGCCCCTTCATGGCGTGGCTCTGAAATTGGGTTTAGGGTCGTTTTAGGTTTCCCGCTCCGCTAGAGCGAAATCAATTTCTTAAGTCAGTCGTCATTTTACTGGCGATGTGGGCAGGAAGGCTAAAAACCGTTACTCGATCCACCCGGGCAATATTGATTCCAATACAATTGCCTTCCAGGTCAAAAAGGGGCCCACCCATGGCTTCCTTTGGTAATGGCAAATCATGCTGAATGATCAAAGGGAAATTGTCTTTTCTTTTGGATACAGGGCCACTCATTTGTAGGTTGCGATTAAAAAGATCAAAAGTAACTGAGCGGTGTCCTAAAGTAACCCTGAATTTCATCGGCTGGCTTTTTCTTAGCACATCTACAGAAACGACATCACCTGGGTCTTTTTTACTTACCAAATTTACAATATGGTCTCTCTTTTTTACAGACCTGGCATCCACTTTTTGAATGATATCACCATGCCTAAGCCCAGCCTTGTCTGCAGCTGCTTGCGGAACGACTTCTGTGACCAAGACCCCTTTGTTGTTTTCATGACCCAGAATCACACCCATCACCCCACCTTCTCGCCCAATCTCTCTTTTCTTACCACTGGTTATGCCAACTCTTATTTCTTCAAGTTCAGTGTAAGCGGAGAGAACCCAGGATACTTTTTCCGAGGCATTTGACTCACTCCATGAAACACAAGGAAAGTCGTTTCTTTGTGAAATCATCTGATAAAGAGCTAAGTCTAAATCCTCATCACGTTTTTTGATTCGTAATTTGTAGACTTCGCCATTTGCAAGTGTTGCAAGCCGAGCACCCACACAGGAGCTCGCTTTTGTCAGAATATGCCCTGCAGGACTGACAATGGCTCCCATAGCGATTAGTTTATCATTTCTCGTGAGTTTTGCGGTGACATTTCGTGCAGTTTCCCTGGCGTCACCGAAAGCAGCCTGGGTCGCTTTTCCATTCAGTCTGAACTCAAAAGGAAGTACTTTACTGCTGGCGTTACTATCCTTTTGCTCTACTTCTCCAAAAACAGGAAGCGAGAATATGAGTGCAGCCAAAAATCTCATTCTTCAGCGAGTGAGGGACGCACCCCTAAATTTGCTTTTACTGAAAGTTGAGCTCCTTTTCGTTGGTAAAGAATCTTAGCCTCATCACCCGGTTTTAAGGATGAGATAATAATGATGAACTCTTCCCTTGAGTCTAAAGGTTCATCATTTACCTCCAGCAAAATGTCATTGAGTTTAAGTCCGGCTTTTTCGGCGGCAGTCCCCGAGATTACTTCACGAACAACGAGTCCGGTTTCAGTTTGTTCGCAGGCAACACCAAAAAAACCCCCATCTTCCATTAAATCATAGGAAATGAGTTTCTCATCACGAAATGTATCCCAATTCGCATGAAAAGATTCCACCGGCACATGAAAATTTTGGTCGGGCTTTTGTGATACACGACTGTGAATTGCAATTAATCGACCCTCAAAATCAAATAGTGGTCCCCCCGAATCCCCACCAAGAAGACGGCTGTCTGTCTGCATTGTCTCGTCTTTTTTCGCAATGATTTTTCCTATGCGTACGACAACACCTCTTTCTTTGTCAAAACCACCAGGGTGTCCGAGACCAAAACACCAGTCCCCAATTTGAGATTCTCCTTTGTTTGCGATCGGTACGAAAGGCCATTCTTCATCCCCGAGAATTTGAAGCATTGCTGCATCAGAAATTTCAGAACCACCCAAGGTTATGGCGGAAGCTCGTTTACCGTTTGGTAAACGAACTTGCATTTTTTTCCCTGTTTTTCCAATAACATGAGCAGCTGTGAGGACAAGACCTTCCTTGGAAACGATTACACCGCTTCCGGCGCCATCACCCGCCTCGATTGAAACAAGAGCTCTTTTGGCATCCGGTAAAAGTTCTCTTAAACGTTCTTGAATTGAAAGTAGGTCAGTAATATCTGAAGGAGATTTCTTCTTCCAAGCTTCTACTTCCACCACATCTCCGTGCAGAAAAATAAGTCCGAATAGGAGCATAAGGATTAGTCCAAACATGTTCATATAAAATTATGGAAATCCAATTTTCGCAAATCGTAAAGTTTACTTAGCCCAACTCTTTTCTACGGCAGACACTAATCTTTGGGCAGAATGCCAGCATTGAGTGTTATTTGAAATATAGGAAAGAGAAGCCGATATAGTTCCACGATTATTTTTACTTGGTACATAAAGATTAGTGTAGTTTTCAATTTTACTTGTTCCGAAAACGACATCAGGGAGATATTGTTTCGCATTACTTTTGGCAATCAATGCCACTGTCTTTTCAATACTTTCTTCGCTTCTAATATTCAGCTCAACTTGGATTCCTTCTCGGTTGGAAAAGCTTTTCAAGCAGTGGGCTAATTTTTCACGAAGGTTTTCGGTTGCATACACAAGTAAGGTAGGAGTTCTTTGCCATTTATCACCGAGTTTTGGAACAAATCCTTTTTCGGTCAAAAGTGAATGACCATAATCCGGAGATATGATGAAGCGCTTCAGAGCAAAGGCATGAGATGGATTTAAAAGATCACTCCCAATAAGATAAAATACTGATTCTCCAGTGAAATTGTTTTCATCGAATCTCTCTTCCTCTGCCGAAAGATGTCCGAGTACAATTTTCTCATCGCAACTATCTTGATAAGTTTTTTTTGTGTTATAGCTTTTCTCGCCCATAATCACGACCGTTGTGCCCTTATCATTTTTAGATAATAAGTTGCCAATTTCTTCAATGGTTAAAAATGAAACATTACACCCAATACCAGTTTTTTGATAGAAAGATTGAATGGCAGGACGAAAGACAGGTTGTAAGTTTTTCTCACAGAAAACTTCCAGTAGTTCGGAATTCTTAGCGTTTGGTGAGTCTGAAATCCTGTCCCATACGACCATCATACTGGTGAGGACAAACATGGAGAGCAGAGCCAAAGTTACACCGGTATATTTGGGAGTTTTGAATACTTTTTTAAAATCCTGATTCATGTGGTAATTCGCATTACGCAATATTCCACATTAAGATAATAGTTGAGCTACTCCAACTCGATTTCCTGCGAGTAGTCCCAGAAGCGATTTTTATTGGAATTAGCTAGATGATATAACCATCCAGCAGAGGAATTTCTGTAAAAATAAGGATATAAACTTTTAGAGGTATATAACCATCCCAGGTTGTAATCAAAAATCCAAAAAGCATCCTTTTCGACAGGATGTATGTACAACCACCCAAGGTGAGAATGAAAGATCCAATT
>JBMYOA010000138.1:0-4753 GCA_049598825.1 Opitutales bacterium
AAAGCGAACCTGAGCGGAAAAGACTTGGTACGATGGAAATACCAGCGATATGTGAAGGATTATCTCCGTTGCATTGCCTCAGTCGACGATGGGGTTGGGCGAATGCTTAACTACTTAAAAGAAACCGGACTGGAGAAAAATACCATTGTGATCTACTGCTCGGACCAAGGCTTTTATCTGGGAGAGCACGGATGGTTTGATAAACGCTGGATGTACGAGGAATCCCTGCGTACCCCGCTGCTCATCCGCTGGCCGGATGTAATCAAGCCCGGCAGTCGAAATGGGGACATTGTTTCTCCGATTGATTTCGCCGGAACCTTCTGCGAAATCGCCGGAATTGAATCACCGAACGATTTGCATGGTCGCTCCATGCTTCCCTTACTTAAAGGAAAGAAGCCCAAAGACTGGCGAAAGAGCTTTTACTATCATTATTACGAATATCCCGGCTACCACTGGGTACGACGCCATTATGGGGTGGCAGATGGCCGCTACAAATTAATCCGGTTTTATGAGGAGGATGTCGACCAATGGGAACTGTATGACCTTAAGTCTGACCCGAAAGAAATGAAAAGCGTATATGGAACAGCAGAATATGCGGTTGTCCAAAACCGGCTTACCCGGCAATTGGCTCTTCATCGCAAAGAACTGGAAGTCCCTGCAGAGGATCCTCCCCAGTCCGTAGTCAAACGTCTTCCCCCCCGTACCCGCAAACCAACTGCACCGCAATGAAAGCTCTTTTCTTTTGCCTACTTGCATCGTTGTTTATCCATTCGGTTTTCGCTGACAAGCAATCTCTCTTTTCCGGGAAAAACTTCCATTCCTTTGAACTAAATCCGGGGGCGTGGGAGATTGAGCCCGATGGCTCAATGGTCTGCCGAATGGAAAAAAGTAAGGACAAAAATGGAAAAGAGAAAATCCGCGGAATGGGATATATTTGGACAAAAGAAAGCTTCTCTGATTTCGAACTTCAACTTGAATACAAATTAACAGAGGGAGCGAATTCGGGAATTTTTTACCGAAGCGATCCGAATGACCCAGTTCAGGCTGGATTTGAAATCCAGCTCATGGACAATAAAGGTTTCCAAGCAAATTCAAAAAAAGTCCTCCCTCCCCGCAAATTGAACGGTTCCTTTTATGACGGGATGGCCCCCAAGGAAGATTTCTCGAATCCTGTTGGGCAATGGAACAAGTGTAAACTCATCTGCAAAGGTCCTTTAGTTTCATTTCAATTAAACGGAAAATTAGCCTTCTCGGTCGACTTAAACGACTGGAAAGAACCTGGTAAGAATCCCGATGGCTCCACAAATAAGTTTAAAACCGCTCTCGGAGATTTACCACGAGCGGGACGGATTGGTTTTCAAAACCACGGTCAGGTAGTCTGGTTTCGCAATATCACCATTAGGGAAATTTAAGATGAGGATTCTTGGTTGCTTAACCTCATTATTATTAGTCACCCCCTCGCTTTTTTGTTCCGAAAACTGGCCTCGCTTCCGCGGGAATAACGGAGACGGTTACTCTGATTGCAAGATACCCAATCAGTGGAATAAATCTTCCTACCGTTGGTCACTTAAACTCGATGAACCTGGCCATGGTTCTCCTTCCGTATGGGGGGAGCGGGTATTTCTCAATTCATCGACTGATCAGGGAAAGACCCGAAAGGTAATCGCGGTTGATGCAAAAACCGGGAAACTAAAATGGCAGCGTTCCTATCAATCCAAAACCCACAAAACCCACCGTTTCAATAGTTTTGCCTCCAGTACCCCCGCCCTCGATGAAAAACGGGTTTATTCGGTATGGGGACATGCCACTGAATTACTGGTCACCGCTCATACCCATGAAGGTAAACTGTTATGGGAAAGAGATCTTGGAGGCGTAAAAGGTGGGCACGGATTTGCGGTTTCTCCGATAGTATTCGAAGATTTATTGATCGTGCCAAATGATCAGGAAAAAGGTGGGGGTGCCCACTACGGATTGGATTGCGAAACCGGAGAAATCAGATGGAAAGTTCCAAGGGCAAGCAAGAGGCTCACTTATTCAACCCCATGCATTTTTACCTCACCGCAGGGAAAACCTGAACTCATCTTCACAAATTGGTGGCTCGGATTCACCAGCCTTGAACCCAAGACAGGCAAACAGTTATGGGAACTATCCGTTTTCGGTCGTCCTCATTCGGAGAGAGCTATTTCTTCCCCGATCGTGGCTGGTGATCTTGTACTTGGCGTTTGTGGTTTCACCACTTTGGACAAACATCTGGTTGCCATTCGTCCAGCATCTGCCTCGCAGGATGGACAAGCCCGGGAAGTCTGGCGGATGGAGGAAACGATGCCCCACATCCCCTCCCCTTTGCTCTCGAAAAACCGACTTTACCTATGGGCAGACAACGGAGTGATTACCTGCCTTCGTCCTCAGACGGGTGAGCAAGTATGGAAAGCCAGGGTCGAGGGGGTGAAGGATACCTTCTTTGGTTCTCCAGTTCTCGCGGGAAGTACCATTTTCTGCATCTCTGCCTATGGACAAGTTGTGGCAATTGCGGATGATGATGAATTTCGGCAGTTGGGCACGACCAATCTTGGGGAAGTCTGCAGATCCACCCCGGCCCTTGCCAACGGTGATCTTTATTTGCGTACCGGAGAAAGACTTCTTTGCATCAAAGGAATCTAAGCAGTTATTCGTTACCAAAATCGGCCATAATCCGAAGCAGGGCTCCGGTGGGAATTTTGCTCAGGTAACTAAGTTTTGTTCTTTTAAAATAAAAAGCTTTCCCCTTTGCAGATTCTTCCACCCAAAAACATTGCCACCGTTCAGCCCCTAATTGATTAAGGCGGATTTCCAGATCCTTCAGGTTTTTCAAATCAAAAGACTCAATTTTGTATTCCCAGTCTCCAATATTCTGAAGATCCTTGAGTAACCACTCCTTCGATTTCCCTGAGATGTCCTTACCATCCTCAAAAGTTTCAGCGTATTTTTCAGAGGCGACTTTCACCCCTTTGTCATAAAGTTCCTTACTCTTTTTCAGCTTTTCAGCGTAGGCCTCTTTTAGTTTCTCAGAATAAGTTTTTTCACTACTCTCTTGTTCACTCAATAAAGTGGAGAAATGAAAAAGGAAAAGGGAAAGAAATATGGCTTGTTTCATAGGAACTTAATACGAATTTACTCTTAATCTATCGGAGACCATTGAGAATGCTTTTGCAATTCTGAAAACTGGATTCTTGCCAGAAGATCCTATTTCGATTTTGATTTGATCCTATATCTCAGCCTCAAACCTCTACCACTTATGAATAGTTTTACCGATACCGAACTCTCCACCTATCAAAAAGATGGTTTCCTGGTGGCCCGAAGTCTTTTCAGTGAAGAGGAAATTAATTTGCTTGGGCAAACCGCCCGTAGCGACAATGCGATGGACCAATCCTCTGCCGCAAGGGATGATGGCCAAGGAAATGCAGTCAGGTTGGCCCTTTGGAATCATCCTGGGGATGGAATTTACGGTATGTACGCACGTTGTCACCGCATCGTCGACCGGGTGGAGCAACTCCTCGATGATGAGGCCTATCATTATCACTCCAAAATGGTTCTCAAGGACGCAAAGGTCGGAGGGGCCTGGGCCTGGCACCAGGACTATGGATACTGGTATCAAAACGGTGTTCTCTTCCCTAATCTCTGCAGCGTGATGATCGCAGTGGATAAAGCGACGGTGGAAAACGGATGCATGCAGGTGATTAAAGGCTCGCATCACATGGGCAGAGTAAACCACATCCTGTCCGGAGACCAGGCAGGTGCAGATATGGAACGGGTGGAGGAAGCCAAGAAACACCTCGATCTTATTCATGTAACCATGGACCCGGGTGACGCCCTCTTTTTTCATTCCAACTTGTTACATTCTTCCGCGGCCAATGAATCCGACCATTCGCGCTGGGCGATGATCTGTTGTTACAACGCCAAGTCCAATAATCCCTACAAAGATTCGCATCATCCAAGGTATACAAAACTCGAAAAAGTCGATGACTCAAAAATACTTCAAGTTGGGCGTAATGACGCTTCCCGGGCCGAGACTCAATTCGCGGATCTCAACCGCGAAGACACCAGTGCCAAAAGCCTCACGGAGCAATCTTCCTAAATAATGAAGCTTGGAATCATTGACAGTGCCTTTCAGCAAGCAGGAGTAGACACCAAAACCGGACTCGAGCATATTGCCCGGATCGGGTTTGATACCGTCGATATTTTCACCGAAGCCCTGACTGTCTCCGAAGATGAAATTAAGCTGATAGAAAACACCTGTGCTTCCCATAACCTCCCGATTGCATCCCTTCCCGTGGTATCTGCCGGCCTGATTGATTTTAACGATCCAGTACGGGCCTTTCATTTGGAAAGATGCAAGAAATTTATCGACTTATGTGAACGACTCCAGGCGGACAACCTGCTTTTGGTTCTAGGTGAATACATCTGGCAACGGGAAGTGATTCCGCCCGAGGTGCAATGGGAATGGGCAGTCGAAAATACCAAGCTACTCGGTGATTACGCAGCAGAAAAAGGAATTGAGATCGCCCTCGAACTGGAACCCTTCCGGCTCAGCCTCCTGAATAATTTAAAGGAGATGACCCGATTTCTTGACGACTGCAACCACCCAGCAGTTAAGGCAAACATCGACATAAGCCATCTTGTGTTGGCAGATGTATCTCCTTCCGAATTGTCATGCCTTAAAAATAGGGCGGCTCATGTTCATATCAGTGATTGTGACGGCAAGGTCCACGGGGAC
>JBMYOA010000139.1:0-4742 GCA_049598825.1 Opitutales bacterium
TGGAGGGTTTCTGGCATGTCAATGAAACGAATATTGGGTTCCATTTTAAGGGCAGAGAATATCGCATGAGCCAGATCCAGCCATGACCGTGCCCTCCCGCTTCCGAGGTTGAACAGTCCATTGGCACTGACATTTTGTGTAAGCCACAGGGTCATGCAAACAGCATCTTTCACATAGAGGAAATCGCGCATCTGTTGTCCGTCTTTAAAGTCAGGGCGATGACTTTTAAAGAGGGTCATCTCCCCAGTCTTCTTGATTTGCTCATAGGCCTTGCTTACGACCGAGCGCATATCTCCCTTATGCTCCTCATTGGGCCCATAAACATTAAAGTATTTTAAGCCGACAATCGAATCCATGTAGCCCTTTTTCTGGGCATAGATGTCAAAATTTTGTTTGGACCAACCGTACAGATTTAGCGGAGAATATTTTTCAATATCCTGATTTTCATCATCCATACCCATTGCACCGTCACCGTAGGTTGCGGCCGAGGAGGCGTAGACAAAGCGGGCACCTTTTTTAAGTGCCCACTCGCACAATTCTTTTGTGTAGAGTAGATTGTTGTCGTTTAAATAATCCTCGTCGGTCTCGGTTGTGCTGGAACAGGCTCCGAGGTGAATAATGGTTCTTACTTCCTTTAATTTGGAGCTTTCCTCACGGAAAAGGTTTCTAAATTCCTGAACTCCGATCTTTTCTTGAATATCCAAAGGGAGGAGGTTTCTCTCCTTGAGGCTACCCGGTTCATAATCATCAACCGCGATGACATTATTCAAGTTGCAATTATTAATGCCCCAGACCATGGCACTACCAATAAGACCGGCAGCTCCGGTTACAATGGTTGTGCCTTCGCCTAGCTCATGCATTAGACAATTCAATCGACCGGTTGCAGGCTGCGGTGGCAGCTCTTTTAACAATTTCTCTCAGCTGGTCGGATGAAAAACTCTCAAGGGCGGCTTGGGTAGTGCCGTTCGGAGAGGTTACTTGATTTCTGAGTTCTTCCGGAGAAAATTCAGAAGTTTCCATAAGTTTGGCGGAACCAATGATTGTTTGTAAGGCAAGTTCCCTGGCGATCCCGGAGTCCAAACCTATACTTCTGGCTGCTTCCTCGAGGGCGCAGGTAAATTCGAAAACATAAGCGGGGCCACTACCGCTGATGGCGGTAACGCGATCGAGATCACTTTCATCCTGCATTGCATAAATTTTACCAAGCGAGGCCAAAATACTGCGGATGATTTTGGAGTCTGATTCTTCGGGCGTGTTCAGGAAAAAATATCCGGTAGCACCTTCACCTATTTGACCGGGCGTGTTGGGCATCGAACGAACCACATTTTTTGCTTTGGGAAAAGATTGGTGGAGTCGGGGTGCGGTGATGCCTGCCATGATTGAAAGGATCAGGCAGTTGGCTGTTTTTTCAGCAATACTTAGGGGGAGTTCCGTGAATTGCTGGGGCTTACATCCCAATACCAAGGTTTGCGGATTTTCTGCAAGCATCGCATCCACATCATCGAAACGATGGATCCCCGTTGCTTCAGAAAGCTTTTCCGAAGTTCCATCGTTGGCTGAGCAACATCCAATTTGGGCAGGGCTAAAAGTTTCTGTGCGTAAAAGACCCTGTACAATGGCGGAAACCATTTTCCCCGCTCCCACAAAGGCAATTTCAAGATTCATTTTTTTTAATCGAATTTTCCTGAGATGAAATAGTTATGGATGACCCGGCTAAATCGTGTAGGCATCTTTTTTTGCGGTTAAAAAAACAAAAAACGAAATTTATTAATCCTGGGATGAAAAAAGGAGACATCAGGCTCAGTGCACTCATCCCTTTCAGAACTGCCCGGGCAAAGAGGCGGAGGGGGGAAAGGGGTAAGTCGCTCCTAACCGAAGCGATACGCAGACGCAGGGTGGCTTTCCCCAGGGTTTGTCCCCGAAAAAAAAGTTCACTGATAAAGAAATAAGTGGTCGGCAGGAGACAGGCAAAAAAGATCATCGTCATCAGCATTTCGTAGGTCTGTTCCGATAGTTGGGCGTTTTCTAAAAAGTCAGTCGTACGATGCAAGTCTGATTGCTCATCCTGGGAGAGAAGGCTGGCATCTATAATCAATTGATTAAATTCCTTTTTTACATGGTCCGGATATGCACTCGGTAGTATCTGGATAAGGGATTGAAGTAGTACGATTAAAAGAATCATATCCATAGCGAATGCCAGGGTTCTTTTCCATACCGGAACCAATGCAGGTTCCTCCAAATCTTTGGGGGAATCAAATGAATCTGAATTCATTGATCTGTGACCACTGCAATTGATTTCTCGAAGGCTTTGACCGTATTTCTCATAAGCATGGCAACGGTCATTGGTCCAACCCCTCCGGGGACAGGAGTTATGTAAGAGGACAGGGGAGAGACTTCTTCGAAATTAACATCTCCCACGAGGCGGGTGCCTGACTTTCGGGTATCGTCAGGAATTCGGTTAATGCCAACATCGATAACGATCGCTCCCTCCTTGACCATACTCTTATCGACGAAGTGTGGTTTTCCAATCGCGGCAATGAGGATGTCTGCCTGCAGCGTATGCTTTGCCAAGTCGGGTGTTCGGGAATGGCAGTAAGTGACAGTGGCATTGCCGGGCAGTCCTTTTTGCAGGAGTAACAATCCGACCGGTTTTCCCACGATCAGACTTCTGCCCAGAACAACCACATGCTTGCCGGTGGTATCTACCTTGGTTCTTTTAAGCAGTTCCACAATCCCGGCTGGGGTGCATGAAATAAACGCGGATTTTTGCTCCTGGCAAAGAAGACCCAGGTTGGTGGCGTTGAAGCCATCCACATCTTTATCCGGGGAGACATGGTTAAAGATTTTTCTCTCATCCATGTGAGAGGGAAGGGGGGCCTGAACTAAAATTCCGTGAACGCTGGAGTCGTCATTCAACAGGGATATTTCTTTGAGTAATTGATCTTCGGTGATTGATTCAGGAAATACTAACAAGCGACTCTCTATACCAACTTTGGCTGCAGTCTTTTCTTTTTTACGGACATAAGAAACCGAAGCCGGGTCTTCACCCACGCGCACGAAAGCAACGCAAGGCTTTTGGTTTTCGAAAGCTTCTACCGTTTTCTCGAGTTCCTCAAGCAAGTCGCTGGCTACAGCATTGCCGTCAATCAGTTCCATCGATTGTTTGAAACTAAGTTAATCTATGCTACGCAAAATGCGGGCACGAATAACAAGATCTTTCTTCCCTTCCTCGAGCGGCTCAAGCTTACCCAGAATGTTCACGCGTTTGTCTTTGTAGTCGAGAGGGTCAATCACCTTGAGGTTTTCCATATCGACAAAGGCCAGTCGACGACCTTTGCTGTTTTCCAATTGGTATGGGAAATTCTTTTCAAACCCCAGTGTTCTTGGCTTGAGGACAAGCTTACCTTCAAAGTTGCGGTGTAGATTAACCGCCGGAGGGATAACCGGAGGGTTTATCTTCATATCTATTCCACTTGGCTGATTTTGCTTGGTTTCTAGTGGGTCCAATTCTTGGATAGCGACGGAATTGGATTCCTTAGGAACAGGCTGTCTATTTTGCTCAACAGAAGGTGCAATAGCAGGCTTTTCGTTCCATTTTTTTCGACCCACAACAATCGGTTCCACTTCCGTTACTTCCGCAATCTGCTCGGTCTGCTTCTCTTCAGTTTGACCGAAAGCATCCGCAAGATTGAAACCGCCGTTTTCATCATCCGCCACAGCGGTGCTGACATTAACATAGGTAATAAAGGTGAAAATAAGTGCCAATTTTTTCGATGTTATACTTCCCATTTTTGCAATTTAGAAAATTTAACGGGGAAAGAGCAAATCAATTTCTTTTTCATTCAGTTCGCGGAAACTGCCAAGTGGAATTTTATTAAGATGAAGTCCTCCCACCGAGACCCTTCTTAATTTTTTTATTTGGTAGCGGAAATGTCCAAAAACCCTTCGAATTTCCCTTTTTTTCCCATGACCCAACATAACATCCAACCGGGTCTCTCCAATGGGTGATTTCCCCTTGGCTTTGATTTCATCTATCCGCAGGAATTCGCCCTGGTCTTCGATCCCTTGAATCATTAATGGGAGATGCTCACTTGAAAGAGCTTCCTTAATTTCCACCTGATATTTTTTTCTTACCTGCTGGGATGGATGCGTAAGTTTGTGAGCTAATTTACCGTCATTTGTGATGATAACCAAGCCCTCACTATCAACATCCAGCCTTCCGGCGCAAAAAAGTCTGGTTTGGAGCAATCTTCTGGGTAATAGTTCGAAAATCAGTCTGTCCGCATATTCATCGCTATTTGAACATGTGTACCCCTTTGGCTTGTTGACCGCGAGCGTGACGGTTTTGGGCATCTGGGCCCGGACGACTTTTCCGCTTACTTTAACGATATCTTCCAGGGGAGACACTCGCTCACCGAGACGGGCCGTCTTTCCATTCACGGTTACTTTTTCATCCTGGATCCAACTTTCACCCATGCGGCGAGAGCACAGACCTGCATCGGCCAGAAATTTTTGTAGTTTTGGCCTTTCCAGAGGCGAGTTTTTGGATGAGTCTTGAGAAGTCATGAAACTTGTGTGTTGCTTTACGTCTACGAATTTAGCATTTGTCAATTGAAGAGCTCTTAAAAAAGCTTTAAGGGTGATAAGGATATTTAATGAGTGAGGATTTAGAAAACAAAAAAACAGCAGTTGTAACAGGGGCGGGAAGGGGAATCGGAAAAAGTATTGCCGAGGCTTTGGCT
>JBMYOA010000140.1:0-4722 GCA_049598825.1 Opitutales bacterium
CCGGAAGGGATCATCGATGCCAATGGTTGGAAAATACCCGCCTGTCTTTTTGTGGTTTATCCCTATGATGTCGGAGAATCTTCAGGAGATGCGCTGGTACCCGGTTTTTGGAAACCATTTTGGAATCTTCCACTTACTTTAATTCTTGGAATCTTAATTCCCGGGATAACTGCTTTTTTTCTTGGTTATTTTGTTTTCCGAAGCAGCGTGAGGGGAGTTTATTTCGCCATCCTAACCCAGGCAATAGCGGTTGCTGGCTGGCTAGTATTTTGTCGAAACGATGTCATGCTCTGTGGAACCAATGGACTGACTCGTTTTGATGTTATCGCACCGGTTGAGTCTTTACATACCTTTAATCCAGTTGATGCAAAAGATAGTTGGATTGCTTCGCACGGAGCCAACATGGAGTACGATTTGAATGGTGATGAAAAACTCGATCAGCTTGACTATTCTATCGCTGATGTTGGTTTTTCCCTTTCTTCGGAAAAGGTGCAGCTCTGGCTCTATTGGATTACCCTTGCCTGCCTGTTCGGATCCTATCTGCTGTGTCAATGGATTGTAAAGTCGAGGCTTGGTAAGGTGCTCCTGGCAATTCGGGATGATGAACCGACGCTTCATTTTTTTGGCTACAAACCGCATGTTTATAAAATTTTCGCCTTTTGTATCGCAGCTGCATTGGCGGGGCTTGCCGGGATGCTATTTGTTCCCCAGATGAAAATTGTTACACCCTCAAATATGGAGGCATACCGATCCGTCCTCGTGGTAGTCTGGGTTGCTGTTGGAGGCCGTAGTTCCTTGGGTGGTGCTGTCCTTGGTGCTTTGAGTGTAAATCTCTTGTATAATTACTTAACTTCAGAGCAGGACTTATTCTTCTTTAAGTGGAGTCCGGATTATTGGCCGATCCTTCTTGGGCTTATCTTTATTGCTGTAGTTCTTTATTTACCAAATGGCTTGATTGATCTTGTTGACCGTTTACGCAAGAAGTTTTCATCCTCTGAACTCGCATCGAATTCATCGGAGAAATGAACACGATTGAAAAAATGGAGGATCCAGTGACTGAAAGAGTCTCAGAGTCTTTGAAGAAATACGCCGAGTTCCGTCCCAGTGTGGTTCAGTCATCAATATGGTCCAAGAAGTTTGTCTTGTTTGTCGAAAACCTCTCCGTTTCCTTTGATGGATTTAAAGCAGTGGATATCCCCCAATATGGGATAGAACATGGTGAGTTAAGGGTAATCATTGGTCCCAATGGGGCAGGGAAGACCACTTTCTGTGATCTGGTTAGCGGAAAAACGAATCCTTCAACCGGGCGTGTGTATTTTGATGGAAAAGAAATAACCCAAATGGATGAGTCGGATATTGCATTGAGTGGGATCGGTCGTAAGTTCCAAACTCCCACTGTTTTTGATAGTTTAACCACTTATGAAAATCTGCTTTTGGCCTTGCCCGGAAATCAGGGATGGAAGAACAATTTACTACGCCCTGAATCCAAAGAAGAGGTGGAAAAAATAGATGAGATTCTCGAAAAAGTTTCTTTGATTGATCAACGAGAAATGCCTGCCAAATCTCTGAGTCATGGGCAACGCCAGTGGTTGGCAATTAGTGCATTGATTATCTCCAAGCCCAAACTTCTTTTGGTTGATGAGCCTGCTGCGGGCTTGACGGATTTGGAAACAGAACAAACGGCGGATTTACTTCTCGAGCTGGCTCAGGAGCATACTATCGTAGTGATTGAACACGACATGGATTTTGTCAGGAGACTTGGTAAGACAGTTACTGTTTTAAATGAAGGGAAAGTTTTAGCCGAGGGGATGATTGATGAAATGGAAAGAAATGAGGAAGTCATGGAGGCCTATCTGGGCAGATGAGTATGGAAGCTTCAGTAGGACAGCATGATACCGGAGAGATAAATCCCTACCTTCAGGTTTCGGGCCTGGAATTTTCATATGGAGAAGTAAAAGTTCTTCATGGTTTGGAATTTCAATTAGCACCTCAAAGCATTGGTTGTGTTATGGGCAGGAATGGTGTTGGCAAGACCACCTTTCTGAGAAACCTTGTGGGATTGGAAAGTTCCTCCGCTGGGAAAATTTATATCGAGGGTAAAAATGCGACGAATTTAGAGGCTCATGAAAGAGCATGTAATGGTATCGGATATGTTCCGCAGGGCCGGCAAATTTTTCCGCTCCTAACGGTTGAGGAAAATTTGCTGGTCGCATTGGAAGCTGCCGAAAACTCTGATGGTTCGATACCCGCATCTGTCTATGAAACTTTCCCAGTGCTTGATCAAATGCGAAAAAGGCGGGGCGGTGATCTGTCCGGGGGGCAACAGCAACAACTCGCCATTGGTCGAGCCTTGGTAACCCGGCCAAAATTTCTCGTTCTCGATGAACCGACAGAAGGGATTCAGCCAAATGTGATAACCATGATTGGAGAAGTTATTCGTCGCTTGGTTGATGAACAGGGAATGACCATTTTGCTGGTTGAGCAATATGTGGATTTTGTTCGTAAGTATTCAGATAGTTTTGCGGTGATGAACCGAGGACGTTTTGTCGCCCAAGGGTCGGTCGGTGAGCTCGACGCGTCTACTATTCATAAGCACTTAAGCGTATAAAGAAAATGCATCTTACACCCAGAGAAAAAGATAAATTAATGATTGTGGTAGCCGCTGACTTGGCTCGTCGCAGAAAAGACAGGGGAGTTCTTTTGAATTACCCGGAATCCGTTGCCCTTATTACTTATGAGGTGATGGAAGGAGCCAGAGACGGTAAGAGTGTGGCTGATTTGATGAGCTACGGTTCTACCATTTTAAAGAAAGATGAAGTTATGGAAGGAATTCCCGAAATGATTCACGAAGTACAGGTGGAAGCTACTTTCCCTGATGGGACAAAATTAGTAACCGTTCACAACCCTATACGATGAAACCCGGAGAAATTATAACCTGTAAGGACAGGGAATTTATACATGCCAATGAACATCTTCCTACCATATTGGTAAAGGTGAGTAATGTGGGAGACCGTCCAATTCAGGTGGGGAGCCACATGCATTTTTTCGAGGTAAATCAGGCCCTTGATTTTGATCGGGAAAAAGCTCGCGGGTTCAGGCTGAATGTTCCAGCCGGAACTGCCGCCCGTTTTGAACCCGGTGATTCAAAGGAGGTCGAATTGGTTGCTCTTGCAGGAAAACGGGAAGTTTATGGCCTTAATAATTTAACCAATGGGAGTCTGGATCAATGAGCCTGCAACTTACACCCAGGCAATATGCTGAAATGTATGGACCCACTGTGGGAGATCAGGTCAGGTTGGGGGATACGGAGCTTTTTATTGAAGTTGAAAAAGATCTCATTGCGGAAAACGGAGGCTATGGGAATGAGATTAAATTTGGCGGAGGCAAGGTCATTCGTGACGGTATGGGCCAGTCTCCTGTTGCATTGGATGCTGAATGCTTAGATTTGATCATCACCAATGCCACTATCATGGATCCACTCTTGGGCATAATTAAGGCGGATGTCGGAGTGAAGAATGGAAGGATAGCAGGTGTCGGGCACGGAGGGAATCCTCTGATTCAGGATGGTATCAATTCCAATATGATTGTCGGTGCCGGAACGGAGGTGATCGCAGGCGAAGGGATGATTTTAACTGCCGGCGGATACGACTCACATATTCATTTTATCTGTCCACAACAAATAGAAGAAGCTCTTGCCAGTGGGGTAACCACAATGACCGGAGGGGGGACTGGACCCGCAACCGGAACTAATGCCACGACCTGCACGCCTGGTGCATGGAACATTGGCAAGATGTTACAGGCAGCCGATGAATTCCCAATGAATTTGGGATTTTTGGGAAAAGGAAACTCCTCGAATCCGGAAGCGTTACGCGAACAGGTAAGAGCCGGGGCAATTGGATTAAAACTTCATGAGGACTGGGGTACAACCCCGGCTACGATTGATACTTGTCTAACCGTTGCAGATGAAATGGATGTGCAGGTTGCGATTCATACGGATACTTTGAATGAGGCAGGTTTTGTGGAGGATTCGGTCGGAGCAATTAAAGGCAGAGCCATTCATACTTTTCACACGGAGGGTGCCGGAGGGGGGCACGCTCCCGATATTATCAAGGTGTGCGGGGAGCCAAATGTACTTCCATCATCAACCAACCCGACCCGCCCATTCACCGTAAATACCATCGATGAGCATTTGGATATGTTGATGGTTTGTCATCATCTAGATTCCAAGATTCCCGAGGATGTTGCATTTGCAGAATCGAGGATCAGACCATCCACAATCGCAGCTGAAGATATTCTGCATGATCGAGGAGCTTTCTCCGTAATGGCCAGTGATAGCCAGGCAATGGGCAGGGTGGGGGAGGTGCTATGCCGGACCTGGCAGACCGCCGATAAGATGAAGCGACAGTTTGGCAAGTTGGAATCAAATACACATGGGGGAGCCGACAATTTCCGTGCCCTACGTTATCTTGCAAAGTATACCATCAATCCGGCAATTGTTCACGGTATGTCCGATGAAATTGGGTCTATTACGGTGGGGAAACTGGCCGATTTGGTATTGTTTAAACCTGCCTTTTTTGGAGTGAAACCGGAATTAGTGTTAAAAGGTGGAATGATTGCCTATGCCAATATGGGAGATCCGAATGCTTCAATTCCCACACCACAACCGATGCATTACCGTCCGCAGTTTGGATCTTTCGGAAAAGCGAGAACATCCACATCCGT
>JBMYOA010000141.1:0-4647 GCA_049598825.1 Opitutales bacterium
CAGATCTCACGCATCAGGCCGTCTTCATCTTCTTCGGCAATCAGGGTGTAGGCACTGCCATCGTAGGTGGTGAAGGAACTGAATCCAAGGGGAGTATCTACTTTCCAGTCAATCGAACTCGATGATTTGAGCCAGTTGGCGGAAGTGATCGATTCGTCGCTCAGGTTGTTGGAAAAGGGACCGCGGTGCTGGTTCCATTCGCCGGCCTGTACGGAAAGGAAAAGGGTGGAAATAAATACGCAGAGAGTGAGGATTGATCGGATCATGCTTATCTTAACAAATTGGTTTTGATCGAAGTTCAAGAACGATCGTTCGTAGCGGATCGATTTTTTTGAAAACGAAAACGGAAAAAAAGCACGGTGAGCAGGAGGGTAACCAGAAAATACCAGGGAAACCAGCCGAGCGCTTCCACAAAGACGGCTTCCTGTCCGGATAGCTCGGGGCGTAGTATTTGCACATTACTTTCCTGGGTCTTAATCCAGGCGATGAGGCTGGAATAGAGGAGGGAAACCGCCCCGTAGGACACATTGGTGGAGAGTCCGCGAAAGCTGAGCACGGTGGCCCTTTTTTCCGAGGGTGCATGTTCATTAAGATAGCGACTGGCGAGGTAGTTCATCGATTGCATGGTCGCATAAAGAAGAACCGCCGGGAGAATACCCCAGTAGGGAATGGCTTCCGCAAGCCCGAGGAGGCCGATCATCAGTAATCCGCAAAGCAGGAAAAAATTTTGATTGGGCGTACGGGTCTCGGCCAGATACTTGGCAATCCGTGGAACAAAATAGCCCATCAGGGACATGCCCGAAGCGACCAGTCCAAAAGTGGCGACGGGCAGATCGATCACGCTCCAGTAGGCACTGGCAATGGTCAAAAACTGGCGGATGACATTGTCGAGAACCATGGAGGCGAGCAGGATACCAAGGGGTAGGGGAGTCTTCCAGATCCACGAACCCGCTTCGAGAGTTGTACGCAGGGAGGTACGGATGGTTTCTCCAAAGGAAGTGTCTTTTTTCTCAACCGTAGTTTCTTTCATTCCGAGGGATGCAATGAGCACGACAATCGAGGAAATAAAGGTGAGCAGAATGGGAGCCTTGATCAGAGCCTGAGATGTAAATTCGTACTCGATCCCCACAAAGTGGAGGCAACTGTTCACAAAACTGGCGTCGTAAAATGCGGAACCGGTCATCATCGCAAAGAAAAAGGCGAGCGAGGTGAAACGCTGGGCTTTTTCCAAAACCGCTCCCCATTCTTTTTCCCGGCCATTGGCTTTGAGGGAATCATAGGCGAGGGCTTCATCGGCTCCGCTGACCGCGGCTTCCGCGATCCCACTGATAATCCGGTTCAGGGCGAACAGCCAAAACACGGATGCCCCTCCGTGCATCGGGGCGAGGAGCAGGGCAACCATTTCAATCATCATGCAGAGGGCACCGAGCACGATCAGTCTTTTCCGGCCAATGGTATCCGCAAGGGCACCGGAGGGAACTTCGAGGAAAATGATCGAGATCGCCCAGATACCGTTAAGAATGCCAAATTCTTCCCAGGTCAGACCGTGTTCCAAAAAGAGCAGGGCAAATACCGGGTAGTAAAACCGGGCATTGAAAAACATCCGGAAACAGATGAACCGGGAAAGATTTCCATCCACCTGCCTGTCCGTGAGAGAATCGTTCATCGAAGGAGAGATGCACAGGGAACCTGTTTATGAGAAGAAATAAAAAATGGCACCCTCCTTGCAAAGGGTCTTGCCAAAGAACAGGCAAGCCGATTCTACCTTTAGTATATGCCCGACCGACCCAATATTTTATGGATTTGTACTGATCAGCAAAGATATGACACCCTGCGTGCGTTGGGGAACCCGCTGGCCCAGACTCCTCATCTGGACGGATTGGTCGCGGAGGGTACGAGCTTTGCGAATGCTTTTTGTCAAAGTCCGGTCTGTGCCCCGAGTCGGGCTTCTTTTTTAACGGGCAGGTATCCGCGGACCACCCGGTGCCGACAGAACGGGCAATCAATCCCGCCCGATGAGCTCCTGGTTTCGACAATTTTTAACCGGGCGGGTTATCGCTGCGGACTGGCGGGTAAGTTGCATCTGGCATCGTGCTCGGATGGTAAGGTCGAAAAAAGGACCGATGATGGGTATGATGATTTTTCATGGTCTCACCATCCGCAACCGGACTGGGAGGAAAATGCCTATACCCAATGGCTTAAGTCCAAGGGACAGGACTGGCATGCTCTGCAGGGAAAGGAAATCAGTCCCTATGTAAAAGAGGGGCCGCCGGCGGAGTTTCACCAGACCACCTGGTGTGCGGAGAAAACAATCGAATTTATTCAGCAAAATCAGGGAAAGAACTGGTTTTTCAGTTTTAACTGTTTTGATCCTCATCATCCATTTGATCCGCCCAAGGATTATCTCGAACGATTTGATCCCGAAAAGATGCCACTCCCTTCGGAACATCCGGATGAAAAAGAGACCAAGCCGAGCTTTCAACTGCTCGACCGGATATGGGCACATAATAATCCCGGAGAATTTCACACGGAAGCGATGTCGGATCAGGACCGTCGACAGGTGTGTGCAGCCTATTATGCCATGGTCACGCTGATCGATGATCAGGTGGGTAGGATTTTGCGGGCATTGGAAGAAAGCGGGCAGGCGGAAAATACATTGGTGGTATTTATGTCAGACCATGGGGAAATGCTGGGAGATCATGGGATCTATTTTAAGGGGCCTCATTTTTATGACTGCCAGTTGCGCATTCCATTGATCATGCGCTGGCCGGCCGGAGGGATTGTGTCCAACCGTCGGGTGGAGGGCTTGATTGAGCTGGTCGATCTGGCTCCCACTTTTCTGGATGCGGCCAATTTGGAGATACCGGAACAGATGCAGGGACGGAGTATTTTACCACTGCTTCGCGGTGCAGCGGAGAGCGAGGGCTGTCGCCAGCAAGTATTTTCCGAGTATTACAATGCGTGGACCCATTCGGATGCATACGGTACGATGCTGAGGACAGCTGAGGAAAAGATCGTGGTCTATCACGGAACCCAACAGGGAGAATTCTATGACCTTCGTAAGGATCCGGAAGAGTTTTTTAACCTATGGGATGATCCTGACTCCCAGGAACGAAAAAATGAGATGTTGTTACGATGTTTTGACGCCTCTGTATTCACGATGGATCCCCATCCTCCACGGCTTGGCCCGTTTTAGGTTTTTTCTTTTTTGAATAGGCTTGATTGCTTGCAAATCCATGGCAATCTAACCCTTTTTCCCCTCCTACATTACTCATGAACATACACGAATACCAAGCGAAGCAACTATTTGCAGATGCTGGGGTGGCGGTCCCAAATGGCACCGTTGCTCAGAGCGAGCAAGATTTCGATCAAGCCCTGTCGGCCTTACCGGAAGGTAAGCCGGTTGTCGTAAAAGCCCAAATACACGCGGGCGGACGAGGAAAAGGAACTTTCAAGGACGGTTTCCAGGGGGGCGTGCATGTCGTTTCTGATGCTGCCGTCGCCAAGGAGAAAGCCCAGGCAATGCTTGGGAATGTACTGGTGACCAAGCAGACGGGAGACGAAGGGAAAGAAGTGGGCACGGTCTACTTCACCGAAGCTTCTGATATTGAAAAGGAATACTATCTTGCGGTTCTGATGGACCGGGCGACATCCAAACCTGTCATAATTGCATCCACTGAAGGTGGTGTGGATATTGAAGAGGTGGCCGAGAGTTCCCCGGAAAAAATTCTTAAGGTTTTGGTGGATCCGGCACTGGGTTTGCGTCCATACCAGGCCAGGCAGATCGCATTTGGTCTTGAGCTTACCGGAGATTCTTTCAAACAGTGTGTAAAACTGGTCACCAAGCTGTATAACTTTTTCTGGGATAAAGATTGTTCCCAGGTCGAGGTAAACCCATTGGTGACCACGCCAGCTGGCGATGTGCTCGCCCTGGATGCGAAAGTAAATTTTGATTCCAATGCGTTGTTCCGTCACCCTGATGTGGTCGAGCTTCGTGACCTCACCGAGGAGGATCCCAAGGAAGTGGAAGCTTCCAAGTTTGATCTTAACTATATCGCCCTCGATGGAAATGTTGCCTGCATGGTGAACGGAGCCGGACTGGCCATGGCTACCATGGATATTATCAAGCACTACGGCGGATCTCCTGCGAACTTCCTTGATGTCGGAGGAGGAGCCAATGAGGAACAGGTGGAGAACGCATTCCGAATCCTGGTCTCGGATGACGCGGTGAAGGCAATTCTCGTCAATATCTTTGGTGGAATTATGAAATGTGATGTCATTGCCACGGGAATCGTCAATGCGGCCCGTAAGCTGGATATGAAGGTGCCATTGGTGGTACGTCTCGAAGGTACCAATGTGGAGGCCGGTAAGAAAATTCTTGCTGATAGCGGACTGGCATTGGAGCCGGCAGATTCACTTGCCGAAGCTGCTGAGAAAATCGTGAAACTGGCTGCTGAAGCTTAATAACCCCGAAGAAAAGGAAAATTTTTAGATGAGCGTATTAGTAAACAAAGACACCCGTCTCGTGGTTCAGGGAATCACCGGTAGTGCGGGAAGTTTTCATACCACTCAATGCATGGAGTACGGTACCAATGTGGTGGCCGGTGTGACTCCCGGTAAGGGCGGACAAAAGTTTCAGGATTCCGT
>JBMYOA010000142.1:0-4561 GCA_049598825.1 Opitutales bacterium
ACTGAAAAAGTAGAAGTTAAGGAAGCTGACGAGAATGGTAATGATAATTACAAACTTTTGTCAAAGTTTGGCTTTGATGCAGCTCTTCTTTCAGATATCCGGTCTTGGTCTAACTGGTCGAAATTAGAGCAGGCTTCCATCGCAGAAGTGTTAAAAGAAATCACGGTTGGACTTAGCGACCGCTACCGGTCAATCACAGAAACCATGTGTACCGAAAAAGTAGCTTTACTAGGAGGTCCCGGGGTAGGGAAGACCACCACTCTCTGTAAGTTTTTGGCTCATGAGGTTTTCATGAATAAAAACCTTCCAAGTGTGCTTAAAGTTGAAAACGGTGTGCCCAATCCGGATGACGCACTTCGAATATTCTGTGAAGTGGTTGGAGTGACCCTGTTTCGGGAATCAGAGAGTATCCCACAGGTGGACGAGAATCATCCATTGTATCTTGATTTTCCAGGGTTTGGTCTAAGTGAGATGGATGAATGGACGGGTGCCAATCAGATTTTAGATGATTTAGGAGTAGCAACTCGTATTTTAGTGGTCAACGGAGCTTATGATCGAGAAATTATAAACAGGTACATTCGTTCATCCCAAAGTGTTAATGCGACTCACATAGCAATCACTCATTTTGATGAAATGACAAACTCCACAAAGCTCTGGCCCATCATTCTTAATTCAAATCTCGCTCCTGTTTGTATTTGTAATGGGCAAAATGTAACCGGCGACTTCTCCACAAGTGTACTTAACCAATTAATAGCTAAGACTTTCCCAGAGGAACTTTACTCCAAGGGTTTTGCTAGCTATCAACGAATATAGTCCCCATATGAAAAACGATGCACGATTCTTTTTTTGCCTCACTGGTTTTGTCGGCTTTTTACTTTTTTATCTGATTGCTTCCCTTTTACACCAAAACTTTGCTTTTTCCTTAATGCACGGTGCCATCGGTTGCTTATGTTTTGCTATTTACGGAAGGTTTCTTTTAGGTATTCTTTTAAAGAATAGTATTGTCCAGTCTGCCCAATCCACACAAGCTTCTATCCCCGCTTCCAAAGTTAAAGATAAACCACCATCTAACCGAAACCCCAAACCAAAATCAATTTCTCGAAATCAATCTTCTGATTTACCTCCCTTAGAGCAACCGATGGTCGACACAAAAGTATAATTTTAGATGACAACCGCTTCGCATTTATCCACAAATCCTTCGGCCAACACACCGAGGGTTAGGATTGCTAGCGAGAACTACAAAAAAGCAATGCGTTCTGATGCCGAACGCGAGAAACTTATTCAAGATTATCTGCCTTTGGTTAAATCCATTGTTGTGAGGATGAGGCATAACTTTCCAGATCATTACGACATGGAGGATATTTACGGAGTTGCGGTGAGAGCTTTGATCGTTTCTGTAAATCATTTTAATCCTACAAAAGGAAAATCTTTTGGAAATTATGCAGCACTTCGCATTCGAGGTTCTTTGCTGGATGAACTGAGGAAAATCGATGCACTTCCTCGTGCTAACCGTGCTAAAGCTAGGTCGTTGCAAGCCACTATTCGGGAATTTGAACTCAAGCACAACCGCACACCTACAGAATCTGAAGTTTGCTCCGAACTCAATCTTTCTGCATCTGAATATGCAAAGCTCCTTAAGGAGACTCAGCCCATTTCCTTTGTCCCGATAGATGGCAACCAACTGACAGGTGTTGGTGAGGAAAATCTACCACTCTCTGAAACTTTGGACGATCCCACCGAAATTACTTCTGCGGAAAGGCTTGAGGAAAAAGAGAGGGTTTTATTATTACGAGACAAAATTAAAGAATTGCCTGATCAGCAGAAGAAGATTCTGATGCTTTATTATTTTGAAGAACTAAGGCTCTCTGAAATTGCTCACATCTTTGGCTTGACCGAAGGAAGAATTAGTCAAATCCTTTCTCAGACTTTGTTAACACTGAAGGCTCAATTTAAATCATAATCAAATTTAGTAAGAAATGCTTTTAACAGTTGGTATAATTATAGTTTTCGTAGCCTGTATAGGCGGTTTTACTGTTTCTGGGGGTAACCCAATCACCCTCATTCACGCCGGAGAGATCATGATTATATGTGGGATTGGTCTGGGTATTCTTGTGGTTTCCAGTCCCAAAGCGGTTCTTATGAATCTCAAGGATGATATCCTTAAAGCATTTAAAGGGGGAATCGCTAACCCTAGCAAATTTGTTGATCTCTTGGTTTTACTTTACGAGCTTTTCATGCTTGGTAGGAGAAAAGGGACGCCTGCTCTCGATGAGCATGTAAGTGATCCGCAAAACAGCACTATTTTCACGAAATATCCGTCCTTTTTAAAGGATGAAGCACTGGTAGAGTTTTTGTGTAACTCTCTGCGTCCTATTGTTGATGGTAGATGTAAACCAGGAGAAATTGGCGGTATATTAAATGCTGAGCTTACAAGTCGAGAAGCTGAAGCTACACGATCGATTAAAGCGATCGACATGATTTCAGATGCTTTGCCTGGTGTCGGGATCGTGGCGGCTGTTTTGGGAATTATCAATACGATGTCCAATTTGGAAGATCCTGAGTCAGTCGGGTACAAAGTGGCTGCAGCATTGAGTGGAACTTTCTTAGGGATTTTCCTGGCTTATGGTATAGGTGTTCCTTTGAGCCGTTTAGTTTCCCTGAACCAAACTCAGGAATTTCTCTATTTTAGAATCGTTGAGCGATCTGTTTCTGGTTTTGCTACTGGGCTCTCGCCGATTATGGCTGTTGAAATTGGAAGAAGATCTTTGGATAAACAGATCCAACCTACAGCAGATGAATTGGAAGAAAAATGTAAGGATGCAGCAAAAGGAGCTTAATTAAAGCGTTACTCGCTCTATCTCATCATTATGTCCCGGCACCTTCAAATTACACCACTCAGGATTGCATACGGCGGAGCATGGAAGGTCGCATATGCTGACTTTGTGACCGGGATGATGTCCTTGTTTTTGGTTCTTTGGATTTTATCGCAAGATGAAGAGGTAATAATAGCCACAACCCGCTTTTTCAGAGACCCTTACAAAGCGGGAGTTCCCAAATCAACCCCTGTGGAGCAAAAAGATGCCCGCCCTGGAAGTATGGTTGATCAAATCGTAGGTCGATCAGACACTACAATGCGTAACACCAATGACACGACCTCGATTGATATTGATGTGTTACACCGAATTGCCCAAGATTGGTACGCTCGCTTGAGATTGCATGAAATTGACGATTCCGTCATCCAAATTGATGCTACCGCAGATGGGTTAAAGGTAGTTTTATTTCATGGAGATGAACAACCTGTTTTCGAAAATTCCTCTCCCAGATTGACAAACCATGGTCGTAAGGTCATGCAGCGTATGTCTTGGTTGCTCTCTCAGCATGTTCTCGTTTACCGTGTGGATTCACACACGAGCCATCTTAAAAATAGCCTGGGGCAAAACGGAGAGAATTCTTGGGAGATGTCAATGCTTCAAGCTTTGGAGGTAACGAATGCACTTTCATACTATTCGGCTAATGATCTGGATGATAAACTTGAACGCGTTACTGGGCACGGTTTTACCAAGCCAAATGATACCCGTTTTCCTAACCAACCTGAGAAGAACCGTAGAGTTGAATTAAGTCTGGTATTGGATATGAGCAAGGAGAATTTAGCTCAGTATAAGTAATCTCGGGAATGATAATTGCTTAAATTAAGATAATGGAAAACTATTTATCAGGTAGAGGAGCAGGCGAAGATATTGACCTTTCTAAAGGCGATTCGTCATTTCGTCCTTTTTTAAGCCAGGCATCTTCGAATTCTAATGAATCAAATCCCGCCGAACCAAACTTAGCTTCAGAAGGAGAGTCACAAGTCATATTTGATGAGAAAGATTGTCCAAAAGTTGAGGTCGTTTCTGTTGACCAACAACCGAGACAAATTGTTATTCATCTTGACGACGGGCGTCTGCTAAAGATCAACTGCGAGTACCCCGTAGCTTAAACTTTGCGGCTTAGCTTGCTGATGGCATGATAAATGCTATGAGAGTTGCGTGAATTTATCCTTATACGAAAACGCATCTGCATTAAGAGGTCTTGAGCAATACCAAAATGTCATAGCTAACAACATTGCAGCAAGCCATGTTTCCGGATTCAAAAAGGTTGCAGTGAGCTTTGAAGCAGTTGAGGGCGGCGAAATTGCCAGAAGCACGCATGACAGGCTTAGGAACGAAATGCCTGGTTCCTTTCCGGTGATGAAAAACCAAGTTGATTTTAATGAGGGCGAATTAAAAGAAACCCACAACCCTTTGGATATGGCCCTTCGTGGTGATGGTTTTTTTGCACTGATGAATACTAATGGCGATCCTGTTTACACACGAGATGGTCAGCATTATATTAATGCAGACGGAGTCATGGTAAACAGTATGGGGCATGAATTCTCGGATGCAGGAGGAAATAACATACAAACTATACCCGGTGGTGGTGACTTACTTATTGATAAAAGCGGGCAGATTTTTCAGGGCGAACAGAACATTGGTCAAATTGGTGTCTTCGTTTTTAATGACCCGTTAATGGATCTTCAAAA
>JBMYOA010000143.1:0-4513 GCA_049598825.1 Opitutales bacterium
GGTTTTTCTTATCTTACTATTTTTGTAAAAGATGTGGATTTGGTTCTGAAAAATGCCAAGCAAAAAGGCTACAAGCCCTATGCAAAAAGTCCGCAAACACTACCCGATGGTTTTCCCCAAGATATCTGCTTATTGATGCTCAAAGACCCGGATGGAAATTTTGTTGAGATTGTTGGACCCAATACAAAAAAATTGAGTGCCAATAAATAATCCTCAAGATCTTCACAAAGTTTCAAAAATTTCGAAATTGGCATGGTTATTGCCAACTAATTTGCAAAGATCTTACAATTATGGTCTCGAAATTTGAATCATTGGATATATGATGGTATAACATAATTAGTCACTAACTTGGCGGTAACATGGCAAATAACAAAAAAACTAAATTTTCACCTCTCTTCCCAAACAAACCTCCCAGTCCTGGGGACATCTCCCCAAACTCTGGAGTTTCGGAAACCGATATTAACAGTCTCATTCCTTCGCTTGATCATCGTTATCAAACGGGTGATGCGAGTACTATCCTTTTTCTTAGTAAAAGAGGGATGTCTCGCTCTCCTTTGGCAAGAGAAGTTCTTCGCGAGAAAATCAGCAGATCTCCTTTCTTCGGAAAGTGCCGGGTTTCTTCAAGAGGCGTCACGCAAGCATATGATCAATGTCCGATTGATGGTAATCTTAGAACCTTCGCTGACAAACTTGGTTATGTCCTTCAAGGATATTCTCGCTTCTCCACTCTACCCGATTTGGCGCAGGCTGACCTAATCATACCTCTAGATCACGAGAGCGACGATTTCACGAAAGTACACCGCACTGCAATCAGAGGTGAAGTACGACCTTTCGGGATATTTCTTCCTGCTGGTAGCTCACCTTACCTTGACGACCCCTATGACCGATCAGAAGATCTTGATGCACAAGATGTCTACAGTGAAATAATTCATTCGATTCGTTTGGGGTGCTCTAAAATCCTGCAGGCGATTCCCGCCCTGATTTCTTGAAATAGTAGATCTTTAGCGTTTACGCTAAGTGCTGTTTGGATCTTTTCTTGGACACACTCTCACTACGTGGTGTTATTAACATCATAATGACTAGGTTCATTTTACTACTATACAATAGTACTTTTTGAAAATCATCCGGAAGCTTGTTGTAAGAATGGTTTCTGTATTTACTTGGCCTATCCAACCAACTCGATGGGATGTCATTATAGATAATAGGAAAAGTTATGTTCGTCTATAATTGAAAGCAATCGATGAATTGGCTAAAGTCGTGTGCCAATTCCCTAAAACCTTTCTTTTATCTTGAGCAATCAATTTTCAAAAATCGCAGAACATCGTCTTTTTAAAAGATTCATCATATTTACCATCCTGCTCGCTGCGGTGGTGGTAGGGATTCAGACCTATAAAGAATTTGCCCAAAAACATTCCTTTCTCCTTTCGCTCTTTGATGGATTCATTCTTCTGGTTTTCATCGTAGAAGCCGGGATCAAAATACTGGCAGAAGGAAAAAAGCCTCAAAACTATTTCAAAAACCCATGGAATGTCTTTGATTTCCTGATTGTCTTTGCCTGCTTACTCGAACCCATTTTGGATCTGGGAGGTGAATTTTTACCCGTTCTTCGACTCGCGAGAATTCTCAGAGTGCTAAGGTTGGTAACCGCCATTCCGAAACTACAACTCTTAGTTACCTGTTTACTCAAAAGTCTTCCATCGATGTTCTATGTGAGCATCCTTTTATTTTTACTTTTTTATGTCTATGGAACTCTCGCTGTCTTTTTCTACGGTGAAAACGATCCCATACACTTCCGCAACTTGCAGAGTTCTATCCTCACCCTTTTCCGCGTGGTCACCCTGGAAGACTGGACAGATGTTATGTACATCAACATGTATGGATCTGATAGCTACGGCTATTCAGATGCAGACATTTTGAAATGGACCCCTCATCCATCCGCTTCGCCTCTAGGGGCAGCAATCTTTTTCGTAAGCTTTGTTCTTATTGGAACAATGATCGTCCTAAACTTGGTCATCGGTGTTATCATGAATAGCATGGATGAATCTAATAAAGAAATGGCCATTCAGCATGAGTTGGACCGGAGAAAAGAAAACCCTGAAGCCATTCGGGATGGTCTCCATGACTTACATATTAAAGTCGAAGATTTATCCAAAGAAATGTCCGTGATTAAGAAAATGATTGAAGATCAAAACCAAAAGAAGTCTTAAAAGGCTACTTCATATCATTGGGAAGAAGGCAGAATTTGGGCTTTGCTTTTGCCAAGTGTACTCAAAATCGACATTTTAAAAAATATTACAAATCATGGCTGAAAACCAAAAGATCTATGACTTTACCTCCATTGAAAAAAAATGGCAGGAATACTGGGAACGCGAAAAAACCTTTCGGGCAGAGGATGATTCTGAGAAAGCAAAGTATTACGCTTTGGATATGTTCCCCTACCCCTCAGGTGCGGGGTTGCACATAGGACACCCGGAAGGATATGTCGCTTCGGATATACTAGCCCGTTACAAAAAAGCATGCGGTTTTAATGTGCTTCACCCGATGGGTTGGGATGCATTTGGATTACCTGCGGAACAGTATGCCATCAAAACTGGCACCCATCCATCTGTCACCACCAGGGCGAATGTCGATAATTTCCGTCGGCAAATCAAGAGTATTGGTTTCGCGATCGACTGGGATCGCGAAATTAACACCACCGATTCTATTTACTATAAATGGACTCAATGGATCTTCCTCAAACTTTTTCAACGAGGACTCGCTTATGTGGACGAAAAGCCAGTCTGGTGGTGCCCAAACCTTCGGGCTGTCCTTGCCAATGAAGAAGTAGTTGATGGTAAATCCGAAGTTGGCAATCATCCCGTTGAGAGACGCAACCTTCGACAAGTTGTTTTACGGATCACCGCTTATGCTGAAAAACTATTGGAAGGTTTAGATGATCTGGATTGGCCTGACTCCACCAAACGGCAGCAAAAAGCATGGATTGGAAAATCGGAAGGGGCTCAAGTCCAATTCGAAATTGCGGGATTGGATGAAAAACTTGAAGTGTATACCACCCGCCCTGACACTTTATTTGGAGCAACTTACATGGTTGTCGCCCCCGAGCATCCATTACTCAAAAAACTTGTCATTTCTGAAAAGGAGAATGATGTCCAAACTTATGTTGAAGCGGCTGCTAAAAAGAGTGATTTGGATCGCACGGATTTAGCAAAAGACAAGTCGGGCGTCTTCACCGGGAGCTATTGTATCAATCCAGTAAATGGGGAGCAGATCCCCGTCTGGGTGGCTGATTATGTTTTAATCAGCTATGGAACTGGGGCAATCATGGCTGTTCCCGCCCACGATGAACGCGATCATGAATTTGCAGAAAAATACCAGATCGAGATCCGTAGGGTCATTGGCTCCCAGGATGGCGATGAGGAAAAAAGTAAGCTGCCCTATTCCGGGCCAGGAGTCATGGTTAACTCTGGCGAATACGATGGGATGGAGGCTAATGCCTGTAAATCTAAAATCATCTCCGACCTTGAGGAAAAAGGGGTCGGAAAAGGGGCGATTAACTACAAGCTAAGAGATTGGATTTTTTCGCGGCAGCGATATTGGGGTGAACCCATTCCCTTGGTTTGGGTAAGGAAGGAAGATTACGAAAATGCCAAAAATACCAAGGGAATTGTCAAAGAGTCACTTCCTCATGATCCCGTAACCTCGGACAAAGACGGAGAAACTCTTTATGCCCTACCCGTACCAAGTTCGGAACTACCACTCAAACTCCCTGAGGTTGAAAACTATCAACCTGCAGGCACCGGAGAAAGCCCGCTCGCCACAATTTCAGAATGGTTGGATATATGGTTCAACTTGGAAACAGGCAAATCGGTTTCGAGAAATCAGAGTAAACCCGATGGAGACAACTGGGTATCCGCCACCCGCGAGACCAACACGATGCCTCAATGGGCAGGTTCCTGTTGGTACCACTTAAGATACCTGGATCCGCAGAACGAAGACCAATTGGTCGATCCAACAAAAGAGTCCTATTGGGGAAGTCCCGATTTCTATATCGGCGGGGCGGAGCATGCCGTACTTCACCTTTTGTACGCCCGTTTCTGGCACCGTTTTCTACATGATGAAGGTGTGCTTAAGAACCCCGAACCCTACAAAAAGCTTTTCCACCAAGGACTGATTCTCGGCGAAGACGGAAACAAAATGTCCAAGAGTGTAGGGAATGTGGTGAGTCCTGATGTGGTCATCGATGCTTACGGAGCTGATTCCCTAAGATTGTTCGAAATGTTCCTCGGACCCTTGGAAGCCGTAAAACCATGGAGTGAAAAGGGTATCGAGGGCGTTCACCGGTTTTTGAAGAAAGTCCATCGTGAATGTTTGCAGACTGAAAAACATTTGCAGGATGAAGAAAGCAACAAGGAAACCCTCAAAGTCTTACATGAAACGATCCTCAAAGTCACCGAGGCGATCGAAGACCTCAGATTCAATGTGGCTATTTCCCAAATGATGATTCTGATCAATC
>JBMYOA010000144.1:0-4498 GCA_049598825.1 Opitutales bacterium
ATGTAATTCGTAATGCTGGCCAAATTAGTATCGTTAATTTTCAATCTCCACAATACTTGCGAAGAGCAGGAAATGGCTTTTACTCCAATGGGTCTCCTGGTCAGGATTTAGCTGGTCAGGTAGATAATTTTGTTCCTGCAAGTGGCTCAAATGGTAAAATTAAGCAATATTCGCTCGAGCTTTCCAATGTTGATTTAACCAACCAATTTGCTTCTATGATTTCACACCAGCGTTCTTTTCAGGCTGGTTCTAGAGTCGTAACTACCTCCGATGCTATTCTGCAGGAAGCAGTAAACCTTAAACGATAACTTTAATCCTTAAATACAGCTATTTGATATGTGTGCAGCGCAATTAGATGAAATTCCTGAAAGTGATGAACCCGCGGAAAAGAAAAATGCATCCAGTGGTGGCAATTTAGTACCTGCTTTAATTGCAATCGTTTTGGCACCCGCCTTAACAGTCGGGGCTATGTATTTTTTGATTAACCTCAATAAACCTCAGGAAACTGTCAAGCAACAGATTACCGAGGGTGGCCAACCTCTAAACATGGAGCCTTCCGGGGAAGAAAAATTTTATGAGCTCAGTCAACTCATTACAAATCTGGGGGGGCCTATTAAGTCTAGGTATATTAATTTAGACTTAAAATTAGAAGGATTAGCCGGAGACTTTGAAAAAATCCTTGAGATGAATGAGCATAGAATCCGAGATAAGGCATTATCTATTATGGGTGGGTATAGTTATGAAGATGCACAATTAGATGGTTTTCAGGAACGAGTCCGAGTTGATCTAAAGAAAGGATTCTCTTCAGTCTTGAGGAAATATCGGGATGGTGAGAGCGATCTGATTAGGCAAATATATTTCATGCAGTTTGTGGTTCAGTGAGCTAAATCCCTCTTTTTAATGTCAGAAGATACAAAATTTGATGATGAGAGCTTCGATATAAGTGAGATCGAAGGCTCCGTTGCGACTGGTCCAGTGTTTTTGCATGACGGCACGAAAATCACCGATTCTTCTGCGGTCAGCGTCAAAAAGTATGATTTTACAAACCCTATCGTTTTGTCCGATGCGGATTTAAGTAAGCTTAGAACAAAGTCAGAGCAATTTGTCTATTATTTATCGGGCCATCTCTCGATGTTTTTAAGGACTGAGTTTAATCTTGAACTCGAAGATCTCAATGCCGACCTTTATTCCAATTTCACCCAATCTATCAAAACCCCATCCTGCATTTCTCTTTTTAAGATTCAGGAATTGAATGGTGTTTGTCTTTTGGATGTTAACTCTCACTTATCCGTAACCGTTGTTGATCGGATTTTAGGCGGCAGAGGCTCGACAAATCCTGAAGAAAGAGGTCTGACAGATATTGAGAAAGCTCTCGTTGAGGATTTTAATTTAATTATTCTTGAGGAGTGGTGTAAGCAATGGTCGAGCTCCATGCAGTTAACTCCATCGATAATTGGCAATGAGAGTACGGGCAAGTTCCTACAGACGTCTCCCTCGGACGCGATGGTCTTAGTATTAAGCATGGAAGCTTCCTTTGGGGATGTTTCCGGTCCTATGAGGATTGCAGTACCATACTACACGATGGAACCTGTCTTAAGTAGGCTTTTATCAACAGCCTCAGCGGAAGAAAAGAAACCCGTTGCCAAAATGCCAAGGTGGCATGAAATATACGATGATATTCCCGTAGATGTTTCTGCAGAGTGGGATGCTTTTCATTTAACACTCCGCGATCTGTCGAATCTTCAAGTGGATGATGTGATCGAGATGGATCCTGATTTAATAAACAACACTCATTTAAGGGTTGAAGGGCGAACCTGTTTTACGGGAGAAATAGGATTGGAAGGAGACCAAGTAGCATTTCAAGTAAATGAGAGCATTTCAGAAGCAGTAAAATTAATCGGCAAAAAAAATGGATAGCAAAAAAATGGATATTGTAATGGACGTGAAAGTTGATGTAACCGTCCAGTTAGGCTCTGCGGAACTTCCGATGAAGGAAGTAGTTGAACTTAGTCCTGGTGCACAAATTCAACTTAAGCAAAATGCTAAAGACCCAGTGAGTCTCTTGGTGAACGGAAAGTTGATAGCACATGGTGAAGTCGTAGTCATTGATGACAAGTTTGGTCTCAAAGTGACTGAGATTGTAGACTCTCCGTCCTGAGGTTTTTACTTCTTTAATCCCATTCAAACATGGGAAATTATATACCTCTTTGCATACTTTCAGGGACTTCGGTACCTTCCGACTCAAACTTCGATGATCCATGGGTTTGGGGCAAGGTGATCGTTTTTCTTCTCGTACTTGGAATTATTGCTTTCTTTTTAAATTATTTATCAAAGCAAAAGGGAGTTAAGACCATGGTTGGAGGGAAAAATAATTTAAGAATAGTGGATACATGCTCTTTAGGTAATAGGCAATTTATTGTTGTAACTCAATATGAGTCCGAAAGGCATCTATTAGCAGTATCAACTGCGGGAATTTCTCATCTAGCTAAATTATCCAGTCAGAGTTCTCCACCCAATGATGCACCCAAGGTAACAGATTGATTTTTTATTTTTAAATTAAATTTTTATGAAAAAATTCTACTTAGTATTCTTTATCCTTAGTGTTCTCTCTTTGGGTGATTTATACGCTCAGACAACGGGAACGGGTGCCCCTGGCTTGAGAATAGATGTAACTGGTTCCAATGAGGAGGGGGATTTTGGAGTAGCGATACAGTTAGTCGTTGCGATGACAATTCTTACCTTGGGTCCCTCCGTAATCATGATGATGACTTGTTTTACACGAATCGTAATCGTTTTGGGTTTTGTTAGAAATGCTATTGGGGTCAATGCGGCACCCTCTAGTCAAATTATCGTAGGTTTAGCTTTATTCCTTACATTTTTTGTGATGGGTCCGGTATGGGATCGAATTTATGACGATGCTGTTGTCCCATATATGGATGCAACGATGAAATCAGGAGATGCTTTGATGCTCGCCACCGCTCATATGAAAGACTTTATGATGAACCAGACAAGGCAAGAGGATGCACAATTTTTTCTAGAGATTTCAAGGCAAGGTGCGATGACCCGTGATGAATTGCCCCTTAGTATCGTAGTCCCCTCTTTTGTTCTCAGTGAATTGAGGACCGCTTTTCAAATGGGTTTCCTTATTTTTATACCTTTTATCATTGTCGATTTCATTGTAGCATCATCTTTGATGTCAATGGGGATGATGATGATGCCCCCAGTGGTCATTTCCATGCCTTTTAAATTGCTTCTTTTTGTACTAGTGGATGGGTGGTATCTCGTAATTCAGTCAGTGGTCAATAGTTTCAATGTAGTTTAAACCTTACTTTTTATGACTTTAGAATTGGCAGTTGATATTATGAGAAACTTGTTACAGACAGCATTGCTGTTGGCCATCCCAATACTTGGGACCGCCATGGTCATTGGCTTACTTATAAGTTTTGTACAATCAATTACGAGTTTACAGGAGCAAACTCTCACCTTTGTGCCCAAGCTTGTATGTGTTTCCTTGGCTATCGTCCTTTCGGCAAATTTTATCCTCAAGACTCTGACTGATTTTTGTATCTCGATGTTTAATATGATTCCGAATATGGCCCAATGACCATTGAAGCAGGGGAGATCGTTGTTTGGGTTTTGGTCTTCCTCAGGACAGGAGCATTTTTTATGGGCATCCCGCTTTTCGCCGGTAAGATGCTTCCTGGCAAATCCAAGCTAGCCTTCGGTTTGCTATTATCTATTTTGATCAACCCGTTGGTGCCCGCAAACTTGGAGCTTTCCACCCATTTTGCTGGTGCAATTCTCTTAGCATTAAATGAGATTTGTATCGGCCTAATGCTTGCGATGATGGTGCGCATGGTGTTTTTTGCTGTGGAGTTGGCCGGACATCTTATTTCATACGAGATAGGATTAATGGCAAGTAATAGTATGAATCCTTTGTCAGGTGGATCAGATGCCACAATCACAACGCTTTTATATTATTTCAGTCTGCTGATTTTCTTTGTGGCCGGTATACATTACGATGTTTTGAAAGCATTTATAATGAGTTTTGAAATCCTCCCTATCGGAAGCTTTTTTTTGCAAGTCAATCCGATGGAGGAGTATGTGGCAGAAGTGGCTAAGGTTTTCGTTTTGGGAACTTTAATCGCGGCCCCTTTTATAGCATTAAATTTCTTGGTTAATGTTTCTTTTGCAGTATTAGGTAAGGCTGTGCCAAAGATGAATGTCTTCATGACGAGTTTTTCAATCAGAATACTTTCAGGGCTTGTTCTTCTAGTTGCTTCTTTGCTTCTTTTTACTTCTTATATTCTCGAGCACAGTCGTCGATCTGTAGAAGTGATGTTGGATATCATTCAACTTGGGTAAATTATGTCTGATGTAGATAAAAGCTCAAAAACAGAGGAGCCGACAGAGAAAAGGTTAGGTGAGGCTCGCAGCAAAGGCCAGTTTGCTAAGGCACCAGAAATTTCGATGACAACAACCCTTCTTGCTGGGTTAT
>JBMYOA010000145.1:0-4496 GCA_049598825.1 Opitutales bacterium
GTGAATGTGCCGAGCTTGGGGTGATCCTTGAGATAATCATTTTTGTTTCCGCATACAAGAACCGGGCGTCCTTGCAATCGAGCCAGGCGTTTGAGTGCCGAGGTTCTGTCGCTTTCAGGGTAGCCCCATTTGTTTTGACCATCGAAATGATCATGAGTGATCATTCCCTTCCAGAAGGAAGCGATTTCGTCATCCGCCAAACCAATATAACTGCAGGCAATCGCACCGCGGGAAAATCCGCAGATAAACAGGTTTTCCATATCACCTCCAAATTCTTTGCAGATGCGGGGCAAGTTTACCTTGCAGTAATCGATGGTGGCTTGACGGTCGCCCCACCAAGTCACGGTATTTTCTTTTTTACCCTTTTGGATGTATGGCATAGAAACCCAGATAAATCCTTCGCCTCCGGTTAAACCGTAGCCCAAGTTAGCTCCCTTTACTTCTCCGGTTGATCCGCAAGCGGGAAACTTGTTGCCGGTATACTCGACCAATACGGGGTAGCGTTTTGCTTTTTGCCAGTCGGTCGGGAGGTAGAGGGTGTGATAGACCTTAGTGCCCTTGTACTCGGGTGCGACCTGGCGCACTCTTTTACCTGGAGCGGGTTTTTCTTCCGTCATGACGGGGGTTACCAAGTCTTTCAATGGCACCTTATTTGCCAACAAATAAGTATTGAGGTTTCCGATGATCAGAAAATTGAGGAGAATCTGTGAGATTCTTTTCATGGAATTAAATCATTAAATTTAACTCGTGATGTCTAATATAAACTTGAATGATCGGTAAAATTCGACCGCTTAGTGATGGTTTTATCAGGACTTGGCCAGAGCCACCACTACTTCCTGTTTGGACTTAACCACCCCACCGGGTTGTTCCAAGGTGATCACAAAAGCGACAGGTTTATTAATGGCTAGCGCATTACGAATTGGAATGATCGACTTGCCATCTTTTTGGGTGATATCAAACACTCCTCCATCCACGGGCAGTTCATCGCGTTCCGGATCCACAATCCATAGTTGGTATTGGTTTTTGCTCGGATCATTTACCGCAAGATTCTCCAGGGACATGTAGCCTTCCTGCTTATCATCATTCCATATCACTTCTCCGCTGAGACCATTGTATGGATCGCTTGCTGATGCAAATTCGAGTCTTTGGGTTTCCGATTCGTCCTGAATGAGAGATTCAAATTTTTGTAACAGAGGCAGTTTCTCGGTTAATTTTGCGATCTGGCTATTTAAATCATCAATTTTTCCTGACTCAGTTGCTAATTCTCCACTCAATTTTTCATTAAGTTTGGCCAACTCTTGTTTGGCGGATTCCAAATCAGTAATGGTCTTGGTCTTATCTGAAAGTTCCGCCTTCGCCCGTGCCAATTCAGCTGAAATATCTTGGGTGTCATCTCCAGTGGGCAGATTAAAGAAAACAACGAGGCATGCCGCAGCTGCCCAGCCGAGCCAGGGAAGGATTGAGATGATTTGTCCAGTGGCGGATTGGTTTGATTTAATAGAGGCTGAAAATGCGGGGATTGTATCTTCAAGCCGGGTAACCAATGAACTGGAAAGAGCACAATCTTCAGTATGGTTAAGCTCCAATTCCGTAGCCAAAAGGTCGAAATCTATCGTTTGGTCCATCGCACCTTCCCGGGCAAGTGCTTCCCATTCGTCCACCTCTTCGGGGCTCAGATCACCCAAAGCTCTCCCGGCATCCAACTCTTCGAATCGACTTGTAGTATTCGAGCTCATTTATCGGCTCCTTTCAGGTCGGAGAATTCACGAACTAATTTCCTGGCTTCGATCAATCCGCGGCGTAATTTCGTTTTGACTGTTCCCACCGGGATATCGGTATGTTTTGAAATTTCATCGTGGCTCATTCCCTTTTCAAAATGAAGAGAGAATAATTCAAGTGTGTCCTTGGGTAATTTTCGGAGTGCTTCCCATAAGTCAGCCCGATCGATTGATCCCATGGAAAAGGAAGAGCTGCTCACTTTTTCGGGTAAACCATCCAAAGTGGACAGGGTGGGTAGCCGACTTTGTTTTCTCTGCCAGTCAATCGAACGACGACGGGCAATCATGCCAATGAAGGTGGATTCCTTGGATACTTTGGAATCAAACCGGTCAGCAAATTTCCAAATTTCCGTAAAAATATCCTGACAGGTTTCTTCGGCCTCCGTTCGCTGATCAATTCTTCGGCAAACAATGCTCCAAACCAAAGGTCCATATGCATCGATACATTTTCTCATCGCTTCCTCATCCCCCTTGGCAATCCTTGGTAAAAGGAGTGAGTCCGTTTGGCCGAGATTTTCTGTGGGAGGCATTATGCCCAGAGCCAATTCGAAGGATCGAATGTTTGAAAATAAAATGAAATTCCGGAAGTGCATTTTGAGGAGTTCTCAAAAGATGAAGATAGCAATTGAACTCATCAACGAAAATCATCTGTAAGGATTTCCATTTTAACGACCAAACCTCGCCTTGTTTGGAAGTTGCATTAAATATGAGTCAACAATTCGGTCTTCTCGCTGTTCCAGTTCGCGCAACAAGTCTCGGAAAACATTTCGTGATGACCATGCCTCCCTCGCAAGTTGTGCAACCGGCTGATCATCCAGGATTACATTCCTTAGCTTATTACTCTGCGAAGAGCTTATAAGCCGTGAATACTTTGTAAGAAATTCATTGCCTCTTTTGATGTAATTGCGCCAGCTGGCTTCATACTTTCCCTTATTATACAGATCAGAGCTTTCTTTCAGGCTATTTTGTACGAAAAGGATAGCATCTACTGTGGTAATATCTTTTTCAGGCAGTTCCATTGGGTCATTAATAACCGAACCGATTGCATTTACTAATCCGTTGAAAGCTTCCTCATCCGATTCAATTATCCGAATGCCGCTAATTTTGGACTTACCCTCATCCTGTGTGAGATAAATCGGAGCACCATGAATAGTCCTAAGCTTGTTGTAAGGCTTTGGGTTCTCGCTCACATGCTTGCCTACAATGACATGCCGTGACAAAACACCGTAAAGTGCTTCAGCTCCGGTGTCCCCATGGTTTTTAATCAGAGACTTGTAAGGTTCCTTTTCCCATGCCTCGTTGATCGGTGCAAAGATGGTGAAGGTGGTTCTGGATGACGCCAGAGGAAGATCAAGTCCGGTCTCTTTGAGTAACCGGGTCAAAGTACTGAACCTTTTTTGATTCTTGATCAACTCGAGAAGGCTTTTTTCGGCAGGTAAAATTACATCATCAATGACATGGATGATCCCATTGGCACAGGGTATATCCGTTTCGATAATTTTAGCTCCGTCTATGGTGGCATGCCTACCGTGAGATTTGTAGTTTAGTTGTTGGCCGAAAGCACTGAAGGGTGTCACATCGGAAACCCCAAGACTCCTTCTGTTGCCCGATGATTTTCCGTATGCAAAGACCTGTTCGGTGATGTGGTGTTTAATGATGTCTTCGAGACGCTCATCGTTTTCGGGAAGGAATAAAGATTCCACGGTTTTGGCAGGAAGTTTTTTAAAGGCCTCGTCTGTGGGTGCAAAGGTAGTGTACAAACTATGCATGTTTTGGAATAATTTTCCCTGACGGCTGGCGGTGATCGCCTTGGTGAAAATGGAAAATCTTCCGTCTTTCTGGAGACGCTGAAAGAGGTCGTCGGTGGTAGGGGTGAGAACTGTGTCGATTAAGTAAATGACTCCATTCGAGCATGGAATGACATCACCGGTGAAGCGAGCATCTCCAATTGTTCCTTTTTTGTAATTAACCGAAATAAACTGACGGGTAGTCATCCGGAGGATGGAATATTTCTCAATAAAGATGGGAGCCTCTGAAATTTCCTTCACATGGAACCCAAAAACTTCTTCCAGACGGTCATCATTACGAGGATCCAGTAAGGTCTGCACAGTCCCCTTGGGTAACTTTTTGAATGCAGCATCAATGGGGGCAAAAACGGTGTAACTTGCACTGGTATTTTCGGAAAGAATGGATCCGATTCCAGTTTTCTCCAACAGTTGCAGGAAATTTGATAATTCTGGCATCTCCCGAACTGTTCGCCCTATGGTTTTGGCTTCCGCAGGGTTTGCGGCATCCAAGGTAGGAGAAAGAAACCACAGGAAAGTGGAGGTTACCAAAAGAAGAGTTTGGAAAATTTTCATAGGAAGTTTTGGACTTAGCGGCGGAAGAAAGGCAGAGATGGATTATATGAGCTTTTTAAACATGCGGACCTTCTGTTACGAAGGCCCGCCCTTTGAATTGGGAGTTAAATTAATTTGCAGATGCGAGCACCTGGTCGAAAGCATGACGCATAATCCAAGCCTGTGAGGTAGGGCAGTGTTCGGCCTTCGCCTTGTGCATGGCAGTTTTAATTGTATTTGCGGCACTTGAACATACGGATGATGAGCATTGTCCGAGGACTTCATTTCCTGCTTTCATGTAAAGGGCAGCTGTTTGCGCATGATGTCCTGAATTGAACATGGGTACGCCCTTGTGGATTGCCTGCTTAAGGATGTGGTT
>JBMYOA010000146.1:0-4496 GCA_049598825.1 Opitutales bacterium
TGGATCTGAAGAAGAACCCCGACTGGTTGATCCGAGTCAAACTGCCAAAAGTTAATCAATTCTTTAGGATGTGATCCGTAAGAAATATCTCTATGAGTAGGTGCCAGTTCGTTGGGTTTTAGGGCTGTTGCTTGATTTCCCTGAGCCTGGCAGAAATAGCAAAACAGAGCTAAGACAGGTAACGCTTTCAAAATTTTACTGATCATATAAAATGATAATTACTTTTTGGATAGACCGACAATGTAATCCAGCATTGAAGCAAACTCTTTAATGGAGAAAGGATGCATCAAACCGGCGGGCATCATCGAGTTGGGCAAAGTGGAACGATTGATGATCTCAGCTTTTACCAAGATATGCTCCTTACTGGCCATATCCCGCATAACAAGCTTATCCGGTGTCTCCTCGGTCACGAAACCCATTACAGCCTGATCGTCTTTCATTGTAACTAGGTTTGTGGCAAAACCCTGGGCAATGGATTTATTTGGATGAAGGATCGCCTCTGCGAGTTCATTACGAGGATAGATGGCGGCAATATTTCCTAGGTAAGGTCCTTTCTGCGGATCATCCTCGCGTACGGTATGACAGGTTGCGCAAGCGGCTTTCGTGAATATGGCTTCACCTAAGCCAATATCCCCTTTCATTGCATTCACTTGACTAAGTACCTGATCAGCTTGCAAACTTGCTACCTTGGGAGAGGTATCCTTGTTGCTTTCTTCTATTTTAAAGTGTCGCATCGCCCGAACCGCGGATTGCCTGACACGGGCATCTGAATCTTTTGATGCGGCTATAATTTGATCGTCATAAGAACGGTTTCGTAGATCAACCAAAACAGAGATCAAGAGAGTCTTCTTCGACGGGTTTTTCCAACATTCCTCAATGAAGGTAACCGCATTCGCCTTGGCTTCCGCATTCGCATTCTTCCGGCTGGAAAGATCCACTACACCAGAATAAGCCCATTTGGTCTTCGGTAGCTTGGGATCGCCCTTTGCCAACTCGATGAGTGCATGGTGAAATTGGTCAAGCTTGCGATTATTCTTTAGGAAAGAATCTTTACCCGAGCGAAGGACTAGCCGGTCACCACGGGATTCAATAATGATTAAGGCATCAATAATCGGGGATAAAAACTGGGGATCAGCTGGTTTAAGTAAGCATTTAACAATTTGAGTGAGCACTTTTGATTCAAGCTTTTCATTGTTAGCGGATAAGGCCAAAATCTTTAAGGCTGCATCAGGAATGTCTTCCTTATCCACGAGTTGGGAGGCCATGGTAGGGATAAGGGAGGAATCCTTTCTGGCAAGCTCAACCATTTTGAGAAGAGACTCATTATCCTCGATCCGATTTTGGCTCATCATCGCTAAATAGACCCCAACTTTTTCATTCGAAACCAAGCTGACTGCCTGTCGAAGAGTGGTAAGGATTCTAGCCGATTGTTCCCAGGTTGTCATTTCGTAATATGGACCACGGGTATCGGGTCTGCCTCCCCAGTGCTTCGTGTCCCACTTCTTTTCCTTATGATAGAGACGGGCGAGGATTTCAAATGAGTGATCAAATAAAATGTCTTTCGGGTCTTTCAAATGCTGCTCCAGCGAATTAACCACTTCAGTCTTATGAATTCGCATGAGTGCGAAGGATGCTCCCCGTCTTTGAGAACTGTTGGAGGATGAATTCTTCAATACATCCAAGGCTGCTTGATAACTGCCCAAGGCTTCAATTGCCCGGTATGCAACATGAGCAAGCGTAGGGTCTTCATGACCTAAACTTTTGGCTATTTCATGGGCCATCTCTGCCCTGTTTTGTCGAACTGTGGAAACGATTGCCTCCAGGCGGGTTCGAGGATCAGAACTTTTGAGACCTGTCTTCAATAAATCAACCGGACCTAAACCAGACTTACCTTGAGTTACGAGATCCATGCCCAGATCTCCGATCGCACGCATAACAAAAGCCGTCAGGCTGGGATCTTCAGAAAGACTCCTCAGTTTTTCCAAAACCTTGGAACAAGGAAAACGGGAACTGACAAGGAGTCGCTGAGAAATTGAGTACAAAGCGATTACGCGGGAACGAAGTTCTTTCGAAGAATCCTTTGCAAAAGCGTGGAGGGACTCAGTTGTTTCAACACTTTCAGGTCTTCGAAGTAAAGTACGCTGGGCAGAAATCGCCCGGACCTGACTGGGCGACTCAAACAAAGCAATCAGTTCCTGATCAGAAAGTTTTTCAAAATCAGGAAGAGGCTCGGGTTTGTAACCTTTTGGTTTTACCTGTACCACGAACCCATGCTCCGGACCCGCCCAATTGAAAGAAGCCGGACCATTCCAACTCGCCTGATAGACCCTACTCATTCCGTCGACATCGGCATCGGTTGGACGATTCACTTTTATAAAATTCTTCGGTGCTTCCGTTTCCACAAAGCCTGCCCCTTTTCGCTCCACTTGATGACGATATAGACCTGCTCGCCCCCAGTCACAGGTGAAAGGTGCATTGGCCCACTCCTTGGGGAATCCCGGTTCATGTATGTAAACTCCTCCGCAACCAGACCCACCTCCATAGTCAGCCAATGGGGCGATAATTTCATCTGCAAAATTCAAATACAAACGGGGATAGCCATGATCATCCAATCCACTGAAATGATGAAAGCGGACATTCCATCCTCCCCCGTCATTGGTATTATCCCTTCCAAATAAATCGAGTAATGGACTGGTGGGCACCGCCAGAATGTTTCGGGTACCATAGGAAAATAATTCCAGGCCGGATCCATCCGGACGAAAACGATAGACTCCCCCTCCACGATTTTGCAATTTCCTTCCATCAGATCCGATTGCTTCGATAAAACCAAAATCCCCACCGGCTACATAAATCCAGCCATCGACCCCGAGATCCAAACCATTGGTGGTATGGTCTGCAGGTCTATCTTTAAATCCGAACGCAATATTGGAGACCAACCGCTTGCTGTCCTCGGCTACCCCATCCCCATCTTTATCAAAGAAAACAGAGACATGTGGCGGATGAAGGAGATAGAGTCGATCATGATCCCAAATTAACCCGCGGGGAGAATCAATTGAAGGAATAAACTCGGTAACTTCATCTGCCCGGCCGTCCCCATCCTTGTCCCTCAATCGCAAAACCCGTCCACGATCCGCATCGCGGCCGAGGGAACCACATCCATCGCTTGATACATAGAGGTCGCCATTGGGTGCAGCCGCAACATAGACCGGGTAGTTCGCCGATTGCCAGGGTGCAAAAAGAGTGACCTCAAACCCATCGGGCACACTCACCCCACCCTTCTGCAGAATAGCTTCTTCTTCGGCAGGAGAAAGTTGTACAATACTCGGTTTAAAGTTTCCACTCTTGGCAAGAGAGGAATGTTTGTCGGTAGCAAACCCACAGATTCCGTTTAGAAAAAGGCCACAGAGAAGGGATTGAAAATATTTAGACTTCATATTTAAGTAATTTTTAAAAGCTTACAAAAAGTTTGAGGAGTAGGTAAATGAATCAAATCCCCATGGGAGTTTAATCTGACACTTTTTATAAACTACTTTTAGTAGCCCAGCTGATTCCGTTGGCCACCATATCCAGGAACTCTTTGGTGGATACAGTCTCGTTGTGATGGCCCATCGTGGTGGCGTATAGCCTGAAGTTGTCTTTCTGCTTAACCCAGGCCAGTGCCTGAGGCGTTGGTGGTTTATGTTCGGAACCGTTGTCTCCGTATGCCAACACAGTGGTTCCATCCATCACCGTGGGGACCATGTAAAGTTCGCCCTTGGGAGTTCTCCATTTCTTCGGCAAACCTTTCACTACCGGATGATCGGCTTGATCCTTCGCTATAGTAACATCATAGGGAACATGAGGACCGTGTCCCTGAGAAACCACCCCAAGCATTTTATTCCAGCTCTTATCTTCGGGTTTACCTTTAAGATATGGGTGATAGGTGTGCATGGCACAGTGCATTGCGATTGCGGGAACTCCCCCTTGATGAACCGCTACGACTTTATCGATAAATTTGCTATCATCCTCTCTGGCAAAGCAGAAATTGTAAAAAATAAAATCATAACCTTTAGCCCAGTCATCGCTACTTAATATCCCTTTCATGCGACGGGGATCCATTTCGTACAAGATTTCCCACTCCACGGGAATCCTCTTACTGATTTCCTCGGTAATTATATTTTTTTGGGTGGCATAGTCATGATGTCCACCTCCGGTTACTAATAAGCCTTTCAAAGGTCCTTCTTTTTCATTCGCTAAGGAAAAAAAGGATGTAAAAAAGAAAAGTAGGATATAAAATAATTTCATAATTGGGAGGATTACTGAGTCGTTCGGACTAAATTGATATTCATTTTCTAACACGAGTCCCCGATTGAGACAACCCTGAGATTACCAAAGCAATCAAGGTTACCCTTTTTAAATGCGAATCCTTACAACCAAAGACAAACTCAGTCCTTAAGAGGCTTTACCCAAACATTACGAAAACGAACGGGATTTCCATGATCCTGCATTTTCAAAGG
>JBMYOA010000147.1:0-4443 GCA_049598825.1 Opitutales bacterium
AAGGGAGCTGACGAGGAAGGTGTATTTAATGTGGCATCCAAGGATGACGATGATGACGATGCACAAATCGAAAAGACTGCTGACCCGGTGCAAGCTCTTCCAGAAGATTGGATAGTTGTCAAAATTGACGACTAATCCGCTTCATTTTCTGATATAAGCAAAAGCAAACTCGTAGGCACCTTGCTCTTTGGCAAGCAAGGTAGAGCAAAGGTTCGTCTTGAGTCTTCGGGTAGCGAACCTATCGCACTGGCACGGGGTGCGTCGTCCACTGCCCTTCATGGAGATTTGGTCGAACTGCGACCATTACCTCCCAAAAAGAAGAAGTTTGACCGCAGGAAGAAAAAATTTCGTGATCAAAAGCCTCGGTACGAAGTCCGAAAAATAGTCCGCAGGGAGACTCACGAATTTCTCGGATACTTAAAGAAGGATCTGGGTAGATTCCTAATAGAGGCCGAAAATTCTCGCCTCTTCATTCCGTTTAAAATTCTCGGTGATACGCGAAAGGGTAATCCTGGAGACAAGGTGGTCGCCCAATTTGTTAGGTGGGATCCCCCTGCGAAAATTCCAACCTGTAAGATTATTCGGGTATTAGGACCAGGGGGTGAAGCCGCAACCGATCATATGGGAATTTTGGCAAAATTTGGATTATCTCCAACTTTCCCCGCAAAAGTCGAAGAGGAAGCCAAAGACCTTGCCACGGCAGTCACTAAGGATGAAATCAAGAATCGTATCGATTACCGGGATGTCTTCACCATCACGATTGATCCGTTGGATGCGAGGGATTTTGACGATGCTTTATCACTCAAGAAAATAGATGATAAGATATGGGAAGTCGGCGTCCATATCGCTGATGTGTCTCATTATGTCCGTGATCAAACAGCCACAGACCGGGAGGCGAAAAAACGGGGAAACTCAACCTATTTGGTCGGCGAAGTGGTCCCAATGCTTCCACACAGTCTATCCAGTGGAATCTGTAGTCTGGTTGAGGGTGAGGAGAGATTGACCAAATGTGTACGGTTCCGGTTTGACCAAAATGGTAAGGTCTTACAGTCAGACATTATCGAGAGTGTAATCCGAAGCGATAAACGCCTGACTTACGAACAGGCCATTCTCTTTTTGGAATCGAAATCGATCGAGGAAATTAAAAGTGCTAAACCACCTCCCAGCCGTTACTCAGGGAATCCTGGCAAGGCTTTGAACGAGCTCGATCCAAAGATACTCAAACAGATCGGAGAATCCATCCGAACGCTTTGGGGATTTGCATCCAAGCTAAGAAAATCGAGATTCGAGAACGGAGCCCTCAATTTGGATTCCGGTGATATGAAGATCCTGGTTGATGAAAAAGGTGAACCCGAACAGATCCTGCAAACTGAAAATGATGAAAGCCATCAACTGGTTGAGGAGTTGATGCTTTTGGCCAACGAAACGATCGCTAAGGAACTGAAACGTAAAGGCCTGCCTGGAATTTTTAGGGTTCATCCGGATCCAGATGAAGAAAACCTTGAGGAGCTCCGTCAATTCCTCCAGTTATTTGGTATTTCCTGCGGAGAACTTACTTCCAAAAAGGAAGTGTCCAAAGCGTTGGAGTTAATAAATAAGCACCCGATTAGTCAGGTTCTTCGAATCAAATTTCTTCGCAGCCTGAAACAGGCATGTTACCGGCATACCCCAGATGGCCACTACGGTCTGGCCAAAACGGATTATCTGCACTTTACCTCTCCGATCCGTAGATATTCCGATTTGGTGGTGCATCGGGTGATCGAAGATTATCTAAGAAAAAAGAAACCGATAAAATCTGGTCCTGAAAGATTTGAAAGCCTGGCCAAGCATCTTTCCTCCACTGAAAGAACAAGCGTCGATGCGGAAAGGGAATCGGTAAAGGATAAACTCTTGCTGATCTACAAAAGAGAAATCGGAAAACGGCCACCGGTCCGACATAAGGCAATCATCACTGAAATCAATCGTAGAGGGTTTTTTATTGAAATCAAGGATACGCTGGCCCGCGGATTTATACCCATGCGAACCCTACCGAGAGATCTTCGTTATCGTTTATCCTCCAATGGGACCGCATTGGTGGGGAAAAACCCTAAGAATCGTCTAAAATTAGGACAGGAGATCGAAGCGGTAATTGATAAGGTCTTTCCTTCTGACAAACAGCTCGATTTCCGATTGGCGTAAACAGGCTTGCCATCTCTGGCACCTGATACAATTTCATTTCCCTAATGAAAAACTTCCACACTGAAAAGCTTGCGGAACTTTGGCACAGGGCTGTCAATTTATACGAATCCGGTCATCAGGATGCAGAGGCGTTTCCTATTGAAGAGGATCTTCCCTTTCTGCGGAGCATGGGCATGAACAAGATAGATGTTTTTGACTTTGCCGAAGATTGGGTGAGAGAAGGAGAACCGGACCTTGCATCTTTTCTGCTTATTCATGAGCATCGCAGAGACTACTTTTGGGAAGTGCAGAATCGTGTAGAATCAAGCAATAGGTTGGATTCATCCAGCCTACCTGCGAAAGACTCCGAGATTGAGGGTATACGCTGGCTTCCCCGAATCATTCCCAAGGCAAAAGCAAAACTTCGGGGAGAACTGCCCCCACAGACCATGTTTTGCTGCGGAGGAGACCGGCATTTCTTTCACCATAATAGGATTCATCCTTCGGAGTTTCTGGGGGTCGTCCGACGGGCAGGTGAGGATGATCAAAAAATTATCGACTGGGTAATACAGAGAGTAAAAAACCACTGATTCTAACTATTAAAATTTATGAAATTCGAAAAATATCACGCTCTTGGAAATGATTATTTGGTCTATGATCCGTTAGGGTCAGACCATACATTTCCGGCGAATGAAATCATCCGTATCTGCCACCGCAACTTTGGCCTAGGTTCAGATGGTATCTTGGTGGGGCCCCTCCAAACCGAAAAGGCGGATTTTGGACTTCGCATCCTTAACCCTGATGGGAGCGAAGCCGAAAAAAGTGGTAATGGGCTAAGAATTTTTGCGAGATATCTCTACGATCAAAAAAAAGTGGGCTCCTCTCCTTTCACGGTGGATACTTTGGGTGGAATCGTGACCTGTGAAGTCACCGCTGATGCATCTTCCATCTCCGTTGAAATGGGACAGGTGAGTTTTCACAGTGATATCATTCCAGTAACTGTGGAAGGTGAAGCCCGAGAGGTCCTGAATGAAGAGATTACAGTAAACGGAGAAACTTATAAATATTATGCCGGAACCATCGGTAATCCCCATTGTGTAGTCCCTCTCCCTGAAATTTCAGAGGAATTGGCAAGAAAACTTGGACCTGAGCTCGAAAACCATCCGCTTTTCCCCAACCGTACCAATGTGCAACTTTTGCAAGTTTTGGACCGTAACCGGATACGAATTGAAATTTGGGAACGAGGTGCTGGCTATACTCTTGCCTCTGGGAGTAGCAGTTCAGCAGCGGGTGCAGTTGCCCGTAAAATGGGTGCCTGTGACGAAAATATCACGGTGGAAATGCCCGGGGGTGAGATTGGTCTGGTGATCGATGATGATTTTAATGTGAAAATGACAGGACCCGCCACTCGTGTGGCGTCTATGGATATGGATCTGGAGTGCCTTAAAGACTAGGCTATTTTTTTCGAGCAATCCAAAACCGGCAATCATCTGAGTATTCGTTAACCAACTTGCTCTCTTCGCAAATTTTGGATTTCACTATATCTCGTTCGACCGAAAAACCGGCAGCCTGTAGATCCGAACGAATATCTCCCACATCGGGAACATGAATATAAAGCTTTCCCCGCGGAGTTTCTTCAAAACGGTCCCCAAATTCCAGGAGTTCTGGATTCTGTTCTCCTTTTTTCCATTTTTTTCGCTCAAGTGCCCAAAATTTCTTCCACTTGGGCATTGACTGGTCGTGGGTAGTAAAAACAAAAAAACTTCCTGGTTTTAATACTCTCTGTATTTCCTGCATCGCTTGAAATCGATTTTTCCTGCCGGGAATCTGCATGAGTCCATTGAACCCAAAGATTGCTCCGTCAAAGGAATCATTGGAGAAACTTAGTGCGGTGGCATCTTCCACTTGAAAAGTAATCTCTGTTTTGAGTTTCTTATTAAGAATTCTCGCCCGTTTAATCATGGGCTTGGAAAAATCAGATGCCATCAGATTGGTGTAACCTCTTTTCCAAAGTCCAAAACTGATTCTCCCCGCACCGCATCCAAGTTCCAGAAGATTAAGTTCCAGATCTGGAAATGTTTTAGAAAAAACAATCTTTTCCGAGTCCCACAAACCTACTTGCTCCGTAGCTTTCTGATAATGCTCTAGAACAGATGAATCGGAAAAATAATTCAGTATTTCAGATGAGCTTACTTTTCCCATATTTGATGATTAAGTAACGAATTCAGATTTATCTCGAAAGTTGGAAAGATGGCGCTTGCAAAAATGCTTTAAAATTGTTTTGTT
>JBMYOA010000148.1:0-4415 GCA_049598825.1 Opitutales bacterium
TGCCCGGCAATTTCAGCCGTTTTCGAATGATATCGAAGAGCTTCTGTCGTTTTACTGATTTCTCCTAATAAAGACATAATTAATTAGGCAGATTCACTTAAATTAGAACGACCACTCGATAAGCGCTTTAAATTACCATCACGAGTGTAAGTCTTGGTTTGAGAGCTAGGATCTGTAACGCTCAGAATTTGGTCAGTCACTTCACTGAGTCTCATAAGCAAACGTTGATTTTGCTCAATTTTTTTTCTCACTTGAGTAATCAAGCTATTAATCTCTTCAATGATGCTATGAAACATAGGTTGAGTCACATCAGGAAAATGATTAATAATTTCACTGAGAGTGGAATTTTTTTCTTCTCCAAACCTTTCAGCTAAAGTCGTAACATAGCCTTGCCTACGCTTATGAAGAATCTGACTCGCTTCCATTTGAGTTTGAACAGATTGATTTAACTCCATCAGGCTGTCAGGTCTTCTATTTAAAATACTCTGTTGCTGTGCACTGAGTAATCCGATCAATCCACCGTACTCCTGAAGTTCGTCTCGCAAAAGAGTAAGAAGATCCTCCCAACTAAAGGAGAGATCAGGTGCAACATGCTGAGATACTTTAACCATCTTAATTAGGCAAATTGTCATCAACCTTTTCAGATTGATTTTCCATTGGTTGGCTAACTTGACTGTTCAGCTGTTGTTGAAGGATATTGGACATACCAAAACCTCCCCCTGTGGCAATACTCTCGGAAATTGCATCGGTAAAAAAGTGCCTGTACATCCGGTGAGCACCACCATCTTCATTAAAAACTCCCTTAAACATAGGTTTCAGGGCTTCTTTTAAAAATTGTTTAACCAAAACCGACTCAAATTGCTGACTTACCGCTGCATTCTTTTCCAACTCTGAAGCATGCTTGGAATGGGCCATTTCCATAAGCATGGTTGTATCCATGCCTACATATTTATTACCAATGTTTGCAGATTCCATCGATTATCTAGTTAATAATTAAATCCGCCTGCAAAGCACCGGCATTTTTAATTGACTGAAGGATTGAGGTCATTTCTCGGGTGGTTAAGCCTAGACGATTGAGGGCAGAAGCAAGATCATTCACAGTGGAAGTGCCAACAGGATCCAATTGATCGATAGTGTCGAACCGCCCAATCTCTTCGATAAGTTCAGCATTTTCTCCCTCTAGGATGGTTGTTGCCCCCTGGGAAAAAGGAAGAGGCTGACTAACTCCAGTGGTAGGGTTTAAAAAGATTGTAATGTTACTGTTACTGACAGCAACTGGGGATATCCTGACATTTTCTGTAGCGACAATGGTTCCAGTGCGCTCATTAATAATCACTCGAGCTGGAACATTTGGTCGGACATCAATAGAACCTATAGCAGCTAGAAAATTAGTGGTTTGACCTAGAAATTCACGGGGCAAACGAACATTCACCACTCCCCCGTCATTTGCGATTGATGTTCCGGGATAGTATTTATTGATAGCATCGGCAACTTTAACCGCAGTCATTGAGTCGGGTGACCTCAATATAAGATCGATGGAACCATTATTAATGATTTGACTGTCTATTTCTTTTTCAACAAATGCCCCATTTGAAACAATCCCGACTGTAGGATGATTCACTTGTACATTCGCGCCTCCCGCATTACCGGCAGAAAGTCCTCCGACTGAAACAGGACCTTGAGCAACGGCATAAACATTTCCATCGGCACCTTCCAATGCAGTTTGCAGTAAAATTCCGCCCTGTAATGAATCGGCATTACCTATAGAAGAAACGGTAACATCTATTTTGGAGCCGTTTTTAGCAAAAGGTCCGATGTCTGCAGTTACCATAACCGCTGCAATGTTTCGGGACTTATCGGCTTTATCAGCACGAATCCCTAGTCTTTCAAGTGCATTTAAGATCCCCAATTCTGTGTATTCTATCCTGGAATCGCCCTGGCCTGCCAAACCAGTAACAATCCCGTAGCCGAAAAGTTGATTACTACGGCTGCCTTTTACATCAGTAAGGTCTTCAATTCTTGCACCATGCAAAACACAAAAAATTGCCGAAGCAAAATAAGATAAATATTTAAAATATAATATCATAAAACTATATTTAGAAAGGGTTCAAAATAGAGGCTAACCTTTGATACCAAGATTCTTTTTGAGCATCATTTAAGCTTCCTTTAGATACAAATTCTATTTGGGCGTCGGCGATATATTGCGAAGAGATAATATTGCGGTATCTCAATCCATCTTTAAACCCAAACCCAATATCTTCCTCCCTCACCATTCCTTTCAAGACCGCATAATAACTTTCACCGGAGAAGGTAACCATGCGTGCACCTTCAATCACGAGAACGCGGTTTGGTAAAACATCAATAACAACAACACTTACCCTGCCCTTTAAGTCAGATGTGTTAGCAATAGATCCCCCTCCTTGATTGCTACTTTTAGTTTCAATTTCAGTTGCAGGGAGATCTCCTTTGTGTTTCCCCATTCCACTATTAGCAAAAAGAAACTGCTGAACCGCGTTTTCTATCTGGGACTGGCGATTTCTAACCGAATTTTGGGACGCAGCCAGGGAGGAACTCTCGGCAACATCAATGGTAATCAGATCTCCAACTGAATAAGCACGCTTTCCTGCATAAAGTCCCCTTTGGGAATTGGAACTTTTTGTCCAAAGTGAGGCTGCACTTAATGAAACTGACACCATGATAATGGCAAACAAAGCTGTAAAATATTTAATCATAATTTATAATTGTACCTTGACGCTCTTTTCGTTGAGTACCTTGGCTTGAAATTCTTTTTCTGAGGATAAGTTCCTGACTTTTACAATCCCGCCTTCGACTCCATTTTCTAAAGCCATCCCTTTCATTGAAATGTAGATACCGTTACCAGAGGCGAAAACATCGACAATCTCTCCTTTTTTAACTAGTGCGACTTTTGTGAGATGGTTCCATTTAAGGATCGAATTCTCCCTTAGATTCACGCCTAATTCATAACCCTTAAGGTCACTTCCGGCAGGAACAGCACCCGCATGCTGCTTGAGGACATCAACGGGGCGTTCGGTTAGGTTTTGTGATAGCAATTTAGATCCTCTTGATGATAAATTCTTAGTGTAGTAACAATTCAAGAAGTGAGACATTCTGATAGGTTCTGCAAACTCACCAATGCTGGACCCATTATCCCAAATTGCAAAACGCACAAAGGTGCTTGGAGATAAATTATCAGGCATGCAATCCCTGATTTTAAGTATATAATTACTGCTCAAACGAACAGGTTTCCACTGCCTTGTAACATAAGCCACTACTTTGCCTGAAGCTTGGTAGCGATATCCGAGTAATTCACCGAGTTTCGATTCAAGCACTTCACGTGTGAGAAAAACTTCCTTAGAATTCGATTGATCAGGAGAAAAACCGGAGTAGATCCTCTGCCTTGAGGACTGAGGTGCAATCAAGGCGGATGTTTTATTACTGATTATGTATTTATGATGAGGAGATGCAGGCTTGATGGATATTGGATCCAAAAAACGAGATACATCTGCAACCAAGTAAATCGGCAGAAGAGTAAGTAATAATAAATGAAAACGCTTAAGCATGTTATCTCTTAAGTTGATTAACTCGAGAAAGCATATCGTCTGAAGTTTGGATAGATTTAGAATTAATCTCATAAGCTCGCTGAGCTATGATCATGTTAACCATTTCCTCGACTACATTTACATTAGACATTTCTAAATATCCTTGCTGTAAAACACCAAAGCCATTTTCTCCAGGAGCCCCAATTTCAGGTGGTCCACTTGCTTCAGTCTCGGTGTAAAGGTTTCCACCTTGAGCTTTGAGACCGGCAGGATTCGGAAAGCGGACTAACTCTAGCTGTCCGATTATTTGGGTGCCGTCTGCAGTTTCAACTGAAACCTCTCCTGTAGGAGAAACAAAAACATTTGTTACTTCAGGATCAATTTGTAAACCTGCAGCTAAAGGTAAAGCATCGGCGGTGGTGATTTGCCCGTCCGGCCCGATCTTAAAAGCACCATCTCGGGTGTAAGCTTCCGTTCCATCCGGACGCTCAACTTGAAAGAAACCTGAACCGTCGATGGCAACATCCATTTTCTCGCTGGTTTGAGTAAGCTGCCCCTGAGTAAAAATTTTAGCGGTTGAAACAACTTTAGTACCATTTCCCATCTCTACTCCGGTTGGAATAACATTCCCTGCCCCAGTTTGACCACCAGCCTGACGGGGGTTTTGGTAGAGTAAATCCTGGAACTCTATTTTGTTCTTCTTGAACCCAGTAGTGTTAACATTGGCTATGTTATTCGAAATAACATTTAGGTTAAGTTGCTGTGCCTGCATCCCTGTGGCACCTGAATAAAGAGATAAGTTCATAAATTATATAGTTTTTGTTACGCAGTTTGACCTAATGTCCCAATTGCTTT
>JBMYOA010000149.1:0-4391 GCA_049598825.1 Opitutales bacterium
ATTTTTCCAATTTGAAAAATTGCAAAATGCCCAAGAAGCTTATCTTCTTTTGGGTCTTTTAAACCATGAAATTCCAAAACTTTTTTTTCAAAAAGTTTTCTGATGTATTCCAGGGTTATTTGTGGATTAAACGGTGAATGTTTATTAATAAACAGGTCCGTATACTGCCGGTGGATTAGTAGTAAATCTTTATCCAGTAGATCTTGGTGATTAACTTGTACAAGATCTGATTTAAGGAGGTTTTTTCTCTCCCTTATAACTATTTTTTTAGTTTTCCATTTATTATCTTCCCGATGATATAAATAGACCTGTCTGGCAGGAATAAGTTGCCAACCATTTTCTTTTAATGAAAGGAATAAGCGAGGATGGGTTTCCTGGTTTACGGATCTGAATGTAAGAAGAAAGTCCTGGTAGTGCTCGCTGTAAAACTGGGTGATCTCTTTAAGTTCTTCCTCTTCCAAATCAGGGGGTAAATTGGTCGATTGTAGCCAATTCCCAATCGATATATGTCTATCCATTTTGAGCATTTGCAGGAATATGCCAATTGGAACCGAAGCAGTTCTTAGTAAATGACGTTCAATCCTATTTCGGATAAGTGAAGTTTCTTGCTTTGGATATCGGTAAAAGGCTGTTTTTAAAGAACAGATGTAAGAATTTTTCTTGTCATGTGTACTGATGGTAGCTGGTAAAATCTTTCCACAACTTTTTGAATGTTGGAAATCGATTTTTGCATTCCTGATCCAATGACTTGACTCACGGGACATGAGCAGATGTGAAAGTAAATCATTCCTGTCCACGGATCACTTTTTTTTCGTGGTTAACAATTGAACATCCCCCAGAGAATCAGGAGATGGACCATTTACTTTCCAAGAGCCACGGTTTCCATATCCCTTGGAGCTTTTGTTTCCACCAATGAGGATGTTTCGGAACTAGAAGTTCTTAAAGAAACTTTTTCATAGAGATGAAAACCACCATAAACTGCAGAACGGTCTTTTGCCAGGAAGGATAAATTGGTCTTGGGGCATGTTTGCCATTCTTTAAGCATTTCCTCAGAAAGTTGCACATCCAAGGGTGAATATCCAGAGGTTGTTCGGAAAACAACTTTTGCTTCCGGGGTTGAAGTCCGGTCGACCTGTCTCCATAGATTCTCCAATTGCGTGCTATTCATCCAATCCAACGCATCCAGGAAAACAAAAGAGTTAAGTGATTCTTTCGGGACTTGTTCAAGGTAATCGGTGAGGGAACAATGCATGATAGAAATTTTTTCCACATTTTTCCGCAAAATTTCAAAATTCTCTTTTTTAAGATAAGCAGGTATCGCTTTTCTTTTTTCCCAATCATATTCTCTTTTAAAAGCCTGCCAGGCGAAATAATTTTCAGAGATAGGGAAGTTACACGCCATATTCCGGATTCTTTGAAGCATGATTTCATGTATCTGCCCATTCGAGATCCCCTGTAAGTGCTGGAATTGTGCGGCAGGAATGCCCAGTGGGTACATGACTACCGTTCGGTTACTTAAAAACTGGACTAGTTTCTTTCTGAAAAACGGGGCAATTTTCTTATCAAAAATAGTAGCTTGTTCTTCAAGCGACTGAGCTGAAAGAATTTGGGTAGTTTCGATTCCAAATCTTTGAGTAACCCATAGATTTGCACCGATGAATCTGCCAAGAAGACCTTGTTTATAAAATCCACTGGTAAAATAAAGGTACCTTTTTCTTCCCATCGGAGTGTGCCTGCTTTCCCAATAATTCCTGGATAGGCGATCCAAATTAGGTTGCAGGTATTTTTCGTACAGAAAACGGTTTTCAGGAAGATTAGCGTTCCCAAAAAATTGGAAGAAACTCTCATGATCAGGCAAGTTTTTGATGGCACAGATCTTAAGCTTTAAGAGAGCCAGGTGAGTTGCATTCAAATCGACCGCAGTGATCGATTCAGGTTCACGGCACAAATAATTAAGCACATTGCATCCTCCCGAAGAGATTGTCAGTAGTTTGGAGTTTGAATCAAGTTCAAGGGCATCCATGTCCGGTTCAGGATCCTCCCATATTTGCGGATACACCAAGTGATTAAAAAGCCAGATGAAGAGCCTATCTTTAAGAGCTTTTCCTGAAATCCACCTCGTGTTCCGAACTGCTTTTTGAATCAGCGATTTCGAAGACATTTCACGAGATTAGTAACAATTCATCTCAAGTTAGTGAAAAATATGTGAAAAATGAGTAATTTTTGAGATAGGGTCGGATAAATTATTCAGGAATATTTAGCAGTTTTCTTACTAAATCAGTCTGTCGTACCAAGGTCTTATCGTTACGGATTGCCATTGCGTACGCAGCGGGGTCCCCCACAAACACAACCTTTTTCTTCGCCCGGGTAAGTCCGGTGTAGACCAAATTCCGTTGTAGCATCATGAAATGCTGCTTGAGAAGGGGGAAGATTACGACTGGATATTCACTACCCTGACTTTTATGCACCGATATGGCATAGGCTGGTTGCAAGTCAGTGATTTCCATCCTTTGGTAACTTACCTTCTTCCCCTCGAAATCGATATCCACTTTTCCACTGAGGGTGTCCACCGCCTCGATAATACCCATATCGCCGTTAAACACATCCTTGTCGTAATTGTTTCGGGTCTGAATGACTTTATCGCCCTCCCTGAATAGCATGGCACCCATTACCTGGGTGGCACCGTTGGGGTTAAGGGCGTCCCGCAACTGATCATTGAGGTTTCCGATCCCGCCAATACCACGATGCAGGGGGGCCAATATCTGTAGATCATTTTTGGGGTCGATGGAAAATTTTCTTGGTAAAATATCTTTACTTAACCTGGTTACCGCGGTCACGCATTCCTCGGGGGTGACGGCCCTGATAAAATGGACATCGTGTTGCGGGTTGATCTCACTGAGTGAATCTACGGGTGGGGGAGGGCTTCCTTTTCCGGCAAGGATTCCGTGTGCCAAGCCGACGATTCCGCTATTTTCGGCCTGCCTGAAAGTCACGGCAAGGCGGGTAACCTGAAAAAGTTCACACTGGATAAGATCTTTGAGCACATTACCCGAACCCACTGAAGGTAATTGATCCGCATCCCCCACTAAAAGAAGATGTGCCCTTGGCGGGATGCTCCGGATCAAGGCGGCGGCAAGTCTCAGATCAAGCATACTGGCCTCATCCATGATCACAAAATCACAGGTCAGTGGATTCTGTTCATTTTGAGTAAAGCCACCCTGACTTGGGTCAAATTTGAGTAACCGATGAACAGTTTGAGCAAAATGAGAGCAGCTTTCAGCCATTCTACGGGCAGCCCTCCCTGTGGGAGCCGCCAGTAGTATCTTGGTCTTCTTCGCCCGAAGGATCGAGACCAATGCTCGAAGAATGGTCGTTTTTCCGGTACCGGGCCCACCTGTCAGGATCGAAATCTTTGATTGCAGGGCCTGTCTCACCGCTTCTGCCTGCTGATCGGCAAACGAGAAACCCGCTTTCTCCTGTGCCCAGACAATCGCTTTTTCCACTTGAATGGGAGGAAGGGAGGATGCTGCTTGAGATTGATTTTTCAGGCACCGCACCAGGGTTTCTTCGGCCCTCGCGGAAATAGGGTTCTGTACCCAGTCAGGCTTGGAGGTAACCATTTCGCCTTCCTTCATTAAGGCATCAATACGATTTTCCACATCCTGAGCATCCGCTTCCAGTAAATTGGCCGCATTGAGGGCTAATTCTCTTCTCTCCACATGGGTATGACCCTCATCCTCCGATTCCTGGAGGGTATGGAGCACTCCCGCATCGATCCGGGCTGGTCCATTACTGGCGAGTCCTAGGTTTAATGCGATCTTATCGGCTGTTTTGAATCCAATCCCTTTTACCTCACGGATAATCCGGTAGGGTTCAGTCTCAAGTATGGTTTTTGCTGAATTCCCGTATTTGCGAACGAGTCGCAGGCAGAGGGCATCGGTTACGCCATAAGTCTGCAGGAACATCATTACTTCACGGACTGCTTTCTGTTCTTCCCACGCTTCCTTGATGCTTTTTGCACGGAGTTTTCCGATTCCTTCGATTTCCCTAAGTCGCCCCGATTCTTCAGATATTACCCGCAGGGTATCAGCCCCAAAATGATCCACAATTTTATTGGCGTAAGTTTTCCCAATCCCATGGATCAGTCCGCTGGCCAGATACTTACGAATACCATAGGCGGATGCAGGTAATTTACTTTTTAGGGATGTGAATGAAAATTGCCGCCCATGCTTGGGGTGGGTACTCCAACTGCCGGTCAGGACGAGCGTTTCTCCACATTGCACCTTGGGAGCTTTTCCAACGACGGCAATTTCTGCTGCCTTCGTTTGTCCTTTTAATTTACCAATCAGGAAACCATTTTCTTCATTGTAGAAGGTAATACGTTCCAAAAC
>JBMYOA010000150.1:0-4389 GCA_049598825.1 Opitutales bacterium
ATGAATAATCTTTCTGAGCGTAGTGCCCCCCCACTTTCAATAACCCAGCACACATTCTTGGATGAGGTTTCCTCGAATACCGAAAAGTTACTTTCATAATGTAGAACAAGACCATGAGGGATGGCGTCTCTGATTGAGTTAGGGATACCGGGGAAGGTGTGGCCCCCAACTGCGGTCATATTTGATTCATACGATCCCGGTCTCATGGAAGCTCTTTCATTTTTGTCATTGATTGCGTATCGGAAGAGCAGGGATGAAATAGTCACACCTATGATGACTCCTATCCAAATGGAGATTCTTCTGTCTTTTTTATTAAGTCCCATGGAGTTAACTAACTTGTGAAAATTTTGTTTTCGTTAAAGAGTACGCAAATGGTTAAAGATGTAACTTCGATTCGTGTGAGGTATCAGGAAACGGACAAGATGGGTATCGCATATCATGGTAATTACTTTACCTGGCTAGAGGTGGCGAGAATTCATTTATTGGATTCAATCAATTGTCCATATTCAAAACTTGAAGAGGAAGGATATTTTCTCCCAGTTATAAGTTGCTCCTGCGAATTTAAAAATCCTGCTAAATTTGACGACAGAATTGAAATTGAGGTTTGCCTACCAGAGTTAGGGCAAGTGCGAATTAATCTCGAATATACGCTTCGGCGAGATGAACTAATTTTGGCCCGTGCGAAAACATCTCATGCTTTTGTCAATGAGCATGGAAAGGTTGTCCGCCCGCCCAAGGATTTCGTAAACAGTGCTTTCGGGGAAACCACTCTTGGAGACATGTAGAGAAATTAGTTTTAATCCGTTGCGGCATCTATAATTTTTATAGCAACATCCTCAATGGATACATTATTACAGTCTATGACTAGATCTGCCTGTAAGTAAGTATCTCTTCTTGCTTCAATTATTTTTTGTATTTCGCGCTTTGGTTCATCTACCAGGAGCAGTGGACGCCCTCTATCTTCTTTGATTCGTTCAAAAATAACTCCCGCATCAGCCCATAGGCAGATAACGAATCCCTTTTCTCTTAACTTCTCCAGCATTCCGCGGATCATGCATAGACCGCCTCCGCATGACACAATGCAATTTGACTCAGGGTGACCGCTTTCAATAAAACTCTGCTCGAGTTCCCTGAACTTCAATTCTCCATACTTTGTGAAAATTTCGCTTACTGAATTCCCTTCTTTTTTCTCAATTTCTTTATCAGAATCATAGAAATCAATCGAAAGTTGTCTTGCGACTTTCTCTCCAATGGTGGATTTACCCGTTCCCATCATGCCGATTAGATAGATATTTCTCTTTGGTTTTCTCATAAAAAAAGTGACTGAAGTTTTCGATTATAGTTGGATAAATCCTTGCGAACGAAATCCATTATCTCAATAATGACAATATGAATAGTGATTCAAGTGAAGTCACCGTCAAAGGGGTTATGCCCACATCTAACGGTTGTGCAATATTTCTGGGTAGCGAAGATAAGACATTTGTCATCTATGTTGATCCGGCGATCGGCAATGCAATCAATATGACAATCAATCAAGTTAAGAAAGAGAGACCGCTTACTCATGACTTGATTGGTTTAATCCTAAAAGGGCTAGAGGCTTCAATTGAAAGAGTTCTTATCAATGATGTTGATGAGGGTACTTTTTTTGCCAGGATAATCTTAAGAATGGAAAACGAGTTGGGTAAGAAAATTATCGAACTTGATGCCAGACCCAGTGATTCTATCGTTCTAGCACTACAGATGAAAAAACCTATCTTTGTGGCAAATAAGGTTTTGGAAAATGTTGAGGATATGTCTGAAATTTTAGACCGTATTCTAAAAAAACAGGATTAGTTTTCGAGTCTCTTAAATTGATTCATCCGTCAGGAGATGCGAATGCCTTAGATTCGCGTAATAAACTCGGAATAAGGTCATCATCCAGGTGTCCAACCGCATTGGCTCCAATGCAGGATGTTACTGGATTATCCTTTATGAAATTGATCGCGGAAAGGGGAGAGCCCGATTTATTTTTCACTGAGTTCTTCAGAGTTCATGCAAATTCGAAGCTTTGTCCGGAAATCCTTTCGTCGATCACTGAGAACCCAACCGAATGTCCAGTGTTTGCTCAAATCATCGGAGAAAACATAGATGATATTAATCGAACAGTAACTGAGCTTATATGTTATCCCATTGCGGGGGTTGACCTGAATATGGGATGTCCTGCTCCACGGGTTTACAAAAAAAATGTGGGGGGAGGGCTATTAAAGGATCCCAAAAAAATTAATCAAATCCTCCATGCAATGCGCTCGCGAATCGATGGTAACTTAACTGTTAAAATGAGAATTGGTTTTGAAGATGACAAGAATTTCGAGGAAATCCTTAATGTCATCTTAGCAAATAAAGTAAATCTTTTGAGCCTTCATGTGCGTACGGTAAGAGGAGGCTATAATACTTCCCCCCAGTATGCCTATGTAGAAAAGGCTGTGCAGTATCTTGGTGACGAGTGCCCTGTGTTAGCTAACGGCAGCATCGAGACGGCACAGGATGCCATACTGCTAAGGGAGAAATTTGATTCCCTGGGAGTTATGATCGGAAGAGCAGCCATTAGGAATCCATGGATTTTTAGGCAGATTCGAGAGATCGACGATGGGCAGACCCCATTTATCCCCAGGCGAGCAGATTTGCACGCCTACTGCTTGCAACTTTACGATGTTCTTTCGCGCCCTGGGATAGAGGAGAGGAAAATGGTTTCAAGAATGAAGAAGTTTCTTAATTATATAGGGCTAGCGATTCATGATGATGGGGTATTTTTAGGCGAAATGAGGCGGGCGGTCACAAAGAGTGAGTTATTTGCTATCTTTGATCGACACCTTTCAGGTGAAGTTTTCGCTGAACGCCCACTTGATCAACAACCTCTAAAATTAGATAGAAAAATCAATCCTCCTGAACAGGGTTGCTGCCATGTTTAGGTTTTATAAATGAGATCCTTTTATCATGCTTACCGATTAGACTTTATGCTCTTTATGAAGGTGTGGGGTGTAGGTTTCTTTGCTTGCGGTTTATCTTTTTGGTTTCTTTATCTGTCTCAACCACCAGGAGATTTTCCTGAAGCGGCATACTTCTTCTTACTTCCAGTTTTGATTTGGTTTAATTTCAGGCCAAAATCAAAAGTAGTGCTAACCACGGTGTTCATTTCCGGATTCATTTACCACATCGGGTTAATTGGTTGGATCAGGCATGTAACTTTGCCTGGAATGATCTTAGCATCCATTATAATCACCTCCTACCTTCTTCCTTGGTATTTCCTAGGTGCAAGATGGGTTTCACGGAATGCAAATGCTGGCTTTACTGCAAGACTTACCCTTATTCTTGCTCTATCTTCCCTTTGGGTCGTCATTGAATGGGCCCGCAGTCTTTTCTCTCTTGGTTTTCCCTGGTGCCCTCTATCCGTTACCCAGTGGGAGCGACCGGCAATTCTTCAGCTGGTTCCACTTGCAGGAGGTTGGGTTGTTTCATTCTTCCTCGTTTTTTTTAATCTTTGCGTAGGGTCTTACTTGCATCATTTGCTTATACGACGAAGGCGTAATCCTCCCAATGGGTATTTTTCCTCTTTATGCCCTGATTTCTATATCTGTATGGCTTTCTTTTTGCTTATGTTATCTCCATTGTTTTTGGATAAAGCAGAGCAATTGTTATCTGATAAAACAAGGATTCGCGTAGGGGTATGCCAACCATACTTAAAGAATAAATGGGCACCCGAAAATATAGCTTCAAGCAAAAGGGCATTAATTGAACAAACTAAAATTCTAGCGAGCTTGAATCCTGATTTAATAGTTTGGCCCGAGGCATCTACGCCATATCCGGTTAATCTTGACCGAGCTTGGGTAGAGAAGCTCTGCCAAGAGATAGGCATACCTATTCTCGCTGGTGCTATCATTCGCGAGGAAGAGTTGAGTTACAACGCTGTCGTCAAAGTAGAGCCTGAGTCCGGTTTAAGGAAAGAATGGTACGCAAAGCAGATCCTTGTTCCTTTCGGAGAGTATGTACCGTTCCCGTTTTCTTACATACCTGGGTTAACCAGACTTGTTGGGCCGGTAGGTACATTCACTGCAGGAAATGAATTTCAATCTTTCTCCGTTATTACGGATCACAATACATCAGTTAAAATTTTACCTCTTGTCTGCTATGAAGATATCTTTCCGGGACTAGCTGGGAAAATGCAATATTCTTCCAATTCGCTTATTTTCGTAACCACTAATGATGCTTGGTTCGCTGAGGAAGGATGTGCAGAGCAACACGCAGCTCATTCAGTTATCCGGGCACTCGAAACAGGCATGCCTATTCTTCGGTGCGGGAACGCTGGTTGGTCAGGGTGGATATCTCCTAGCGGAGTAATTCGCGAAGTTTTGC
>JBMYOA010000151.1:0-4319 GCA_049598825.1 Opitutales bacterium
AAGTATGTAAAAGAAGACTATAATCGTTACAATAGTATCTACCTTCCTTTCGACAGGAAATCTGCTGCCATGAGTTTAAAGTCGTCCGAGCAATATCTTGCCTATGCTGCGGAAGAGTTAAATCAGCTAAAAAAAATGTATGAAGCTGACGATCTCACCGAAGAAACGGAAGAAATCATTCTACAACGAGCTCAGTATCAATACGAAAGAGCCAAATTCTCCTACGAAGCTGCGAAAATAAGAAATGAAGAAGCCATAAAATTTCAACTTCCCCGTGGCAAAACGGCTACCGACTCAAATTTCAATCGGGAAAAATTATCTCTGCAAACTCTAAGAAAAATAAAGCCGGCCGAACTTAATAGAAAAAAACTCGAGGGCAGAAAAATAACAGAAGAAAGAAAACAATTTGCGATCAACAAATCTAAGATAGAAAAAGATTTAAAGATTATGCAATCTATTAAGAGTCCATCCAATGGAGTTCTTTTTTGGGGAACTTTTGACCGCGGTAAATGGAGTGGAGGTAACTCCCTCAAACCTAAACTCAGAAAAGGCGGAGTGCTGAAGCCATTTGAAGAATTTGCAACCATTTCTCCATCCAAGAGGATTCGAGCTAGACTCAATCTTCCTGAGAAAAATTTACACCAAGTCAGCATTGGGCATGAAGCGAATCTTACACTTACATCCGCAGATGAAAGTAAATTACCAAGTTCTATAAAATCAATTAGCAAGACTCCCGTTCTGCCTGGAACCTACGACCTGACTGCTGATATTATTGTTCCGAAAGGGTTTGTTCCTCCAGTGCCAGGATCCGCTTGCACTTTGGAATGCGTGACCTATCTCCGGAAAGATGCGATCACCCTACCCTCTTCTGTCATTCACTCTGAGACCGATGATACAGAATCTAAATACATCTACATCCTAAACAAAAAAGGAAAGTATCAGAAGAAAGCTATTGAAGTTGGTAAAAAATCTGGAGATTTCGTGGAGATCCTTTCAGGCATTCGTATGGGTATGAAGGTAATGAAAGAAAAACCATCCAATTGAATTCCTTAAAATATTTTCGCCCTCTAAGATTTTTGCCTTCTCTTCGCTTTGCAGGTCTTATTTTAGTCTTATCTCCTTTCGCTGGCTTAAATGGCTCTGAAAACAACAGCAGTACTCCTTCTTCCCCGCTCGACTTTTCCCCTTCCGGCATTCAACGCAGCTTGGATAAAGGGTGTGATTTTCTTTTAGAAAGACAAAATCCAGACGGTTCGTGGGGTTCAGCAAGGCAAACTAAAGGCCTAAATATTTTCGCCCCTGTCCCCGGTTCCCATCGGGCATTTCGCTTAGCTGTAACCGCACTATCCATCTCAGCCCTCCTTGAGATCAAAAAAGAAGATCAAAATTATTCAAAATGTATCAGAAAAGCCGAAAAGTATCTTCTTGAAAAATTACCTCAACTTAGGCGGGCAAGTCCAATGGCACTCTATAATGTCTGGTCTCATTCTTATGGATTACAGGCACTTCACCGAATGCACGAACTATCTTCGACTAGTCAACGCAAGGCGGAGATTAAAGATGTTATGGTTCAACAAATCAAAATGCTTCAAACCTACGAATCGATTGATGGTGGTTGGGGATACTATGATTTCAACGCCCAAACAAAACAGCCATCTGGTTCTTCGATTTCATTTGTAAACGCGACTGGATTGGTCGCTCTTAAGGATGCTCAATCTTCAGGGGTAGAGGTACCTGACAAGTTGGTCTCCCGTGCGTTAAGTGCGATCAAACGCCAAAGACTTCCTGATCATAGCTATCTATACGGGGAATACTTAAAATACAGACCAAGATCTGGGATCAATCGACCTGCCGGCAGCTTGGGCAGATCTCATGCGTGTAATTATGCTTTGCAAATATGGGGTGAGGAATCAGTCACGGATGATGTTCATAAACTCTGCCTGGATAGACTTATCAAGCGTAATGGATGGCTCGATGTTGCTCGCAAAAGGCCCATTCCTCACGAATCATGGTTCGCGGTGGCTGGTTATTTCTTCTACTATGGTCATCTATATGCTGCATTTTGCGTAGAAAATCTTTCTCCAAAAGAGCGGCCCAAGTACCAAAAATCTTTGGCAAAGATTCTTGTTCCATTACAGGAAAAAGATGGCTCTTGGTGGGATTTCCCCTTTTACGATTATCATCAGCAATATGGAACAGCCATGGCCCTGCTCAGTTTAAAGAGGTGCCTACCTCAATAGTGGATTTTAAATTCTTGCCAATGATGATCACCTGGCAATTCCTCACTTTCTTTTTCTGTCCAATACCCTCGCATTCTTTCCTCAACTGAATTCTCTGCTTTCAATACTTCTCCGCTACACCCCTCGAGCAATACCTCTACCGAACCATTGGGCAGATTCTTCACATAACCCGTAACATCAAACCTCTCCACTGCCTTTTCAGTATTCCATCTAAAACCGACTCCTTGGACCCTACCCTTGTAATTAATTTTCTTTCTCATTCTTTTCATTTCGAAATAAGTTTTCACATAAATAATTTGACCTTTCAAGATCGGGACATGAAAACATTTGCATGTTACTAGAAACTGTTTCAATTTAGAATAATTGTATGAGTCAGTACGAATTCGAAGGTAGCAACGAAGGCGATTGGGATGAAGGGGGTGATCTTGCCTGGAATGAATCTGATTGGCAGGTTTTTCTTCGAAATTCTGATAAAGAGGTGGCTCGCTTCATGACCGCTTACAATAAGGTCAAAAATCAAGATGATCGATTGGATGCTGCTGCAAGCTTAATGGGTTGGCACAGAGATGACTGGTCTTCCTCAGATGAGATTGAGTTGGATGAAAATGACCTTCCGCTTATTCGCCCCATGGAGATTGAGGAAATTAACAATATGGATCCTTACACGATTCATCGCCATCCCATCTACATCACTTCGAATGCACTCTTTTCTTATCTAAGAGCATCCTGGGAACAACTGATGCGCAAAAACAAGGAATCCAACCCTAGTGATTTGACCTGGGGGTATAGCGTGAGTTTGGCAGACGCGGAGAAGCATTGTATAATGGCAGCAAATTCTCTGGACCTAGGGGATTTCCTACTAGCCGTTTGCCACTTTAAGAAAGCACATTCCGCCTTAAATGAGTCGATGAGAATCAATCGTTTATTTAAGCATCACAACTCCAAAAAAATTAAGAATTATTTGGATGAGACCAATATAAGGATGCATGATCTCCGAGAAATTTGGCTTCGGGTGATGAGTGATTGCCGGAAGTAATTTTAACTCAGGTCGATAAATCTTTCTTTCGTTACGATTTAAATTTTCGTTGTTATTCAGCGAAAATTAGAAACGCTAAAGCACTATGAGATTAATTAATCTATTGTATTTTTCTTTCATTCTGTCTGCCTGTTTTCTTTCAGCAAAGCCTCTAAAGCCAAATATTCTTTTCATCTTTGCGGATGATCAATGTTACGAAACGATTCGAGAACTCGGACTTACTGACATTGATACACCAAACCTTGACCGCTTGATGAACTCTGGAACCAGTTTTGATAGAGCTTACAATATGGGGTCGTGGAGTGGTGCAGTGTGTGTTGCAAGCCGACATATGCTCAACACAGGTAGATTTATTTGGCAGGCACAAAGAGCATCAAATCGTGCCGAGGATGAAAGGATTGAAGGGCGATGGTGGTCTGAATACATGAAAAAAGCTGGATACAAGACTTACATGACAGGCAAATGGCATGTGCGAGCAAAAGCGGAAGAAAGTTTTGATGTGGTTCGCAATGTTAGAGGAGGAATGCCTAACCAAACCCCCGAGGGATATAATCGCCCCCTTCCCAACAAACCTGACCCATGGAGTCCCTACGATCGAAAATTTGAAGGGTTTTGGAAGGGTGGGAAACACTGGAGTGAAATTGTTGCGGAGGACGCATTGTTCTTTTTAGAAGAGGCTAGGAAGCATCAAAAAGAGGCTCCGTTTTTTGCATATGTCGCATTTAATGCCCCCCATGACCCCAGACAAGCCCCCAAAGAATTCATTGATCGTTATCCGTTAAAACGAATTCAAACCCCTAAGAGTTTTCTGCCTGAATATCCCTATAAAGATGAGATCAAATGCCCGCATAACCTTCGCGATGAAAGGTTAGCTCCCATGCCCAGAACCAAGCATTCGATCAAAGTCAACCGACAGGAATATTATGCCATTATAACCCATATGGATGAACAAATCGGACGAATCCTCGATGGGCTTAAATCTTCCGGTATGGAAAAAGATACTTACATCTTTTTTACCGCTGATCATGGATTGGGAGTGGGCC
>JBMYOA010000152.1:0-4231 GCA_049598825.1 Opitutales bacterium
TTTTCGCTGTTGGCAAGTGTGACAAAAGGTAAGGGTCGGTCGGCATCTATTTTTAAAACCGCCACATCAGTTGATCTATCATATCCCACGATCGAAGCCTTATATTCTTCTTTATCCGAAACTTTGACTAAAACTTCCTCCACTAAATCTCCTGTATTTTGATTTGCGGTAATCACATGAGCGTTTGTAATCGTATAACCATCCGGTGTAACAATTACTCCAGAGCCGATTCCGGCTGGTACTGGAACTTCTTCAATTCTTGGCTGGTAAAGTCTGGGGTATCCATAATATCGCCGTAAAAATTCTTCAATTGGGTTCCCGCCTCCAGGTAAAATTCTTTTGACAAACTGTTGAGTAGTTACTGATACAACTGCTGGTGTGGAACCTGCCAGGACAGAAGCGTAAGACTGAGTGAAGTTCATTCCAGAACGGTCAATCTGAGAATTATCTACCCTGACATTAAGCTGTGAATAAAGGTTTGGGCTTAAGGCAGCCAATAATAAAAAGAGGCTTTTTAGAAAAGCCTTATATATGTGATTCATTATATTCTACAGCGACTAGAATCGCTTAATTTGTGTAGTAATAAGAAGAAGAAATCTTCAAAACCCTTTTATTTGAAATAGGCTTGAAATACTACTATCTGTATGGGTGCGGTTAATTGCCTCCCCAAGTAATGGAGCAACGCTTAGCTGCTTGATCGGCAAATCTCCATATTCAATGCCTACTGAATTGGTGGTGATTAGCTCGTCCAACATACCACTTACTAAACGCTCACGACCGGTTTCATTTAGGACACAATGGCTAACAATCGCGCTAACTTTTTGTGCCCCCCTTTCTTTTAAAAGCTTTGCTGCCGCGGTTAAAGTACCTGCAGTCTCGGTCATGTCATCCACTAAGAGAATTTCTCTTCCCTCCACTTCACCTACTAGATTCATTGCCTCCACCGTACTGGCACCGGTTCTGCGCTTGGCTACAAAGCCAAGAGGGCAACCTAACAATTCGGAATATGCATTTGCCATCTTCATACCTCCAACATCTGGAGAAAAGATGGTCATATTACTTACATCACGGCTCTGTAATTCATCAAAAAAAACAGGAGATGCATAGAGATGATCAACAGGAATATCGAAAAAACCCTGAATTTGCTGGGCATGCAAATCCATTGTCAGGACACGATGCACGCCAGCTGCAACCAATAAATTAGCAACCAATTTTGAAGTAATAGGAACTCGGGGCTGGTCTTTCCGGTCCTGCCTCGCGTAGCCGAAAAATGGAATAACAGCGGTTATTCTTGCAGCAGATGCTCTTCTAGCCGCATCAATCATAATCAATAATTCCATGACATTATGATTTGCCGGCGACGATGTTGATTGAACGAGAAACACATCCGTTCCACGAATATTCTCATTAAATCGCACAAAGCTTTCATTATCAGGAAAAGCTGTAACAAGTGCATCCCCCAATGGTACATTTAAGTAAGAACAAATCTCTTGAGCCAAGGGCAGGTTCGAAGTGCCACTAAATATTTTGATACTGGAAGTGCGATCCATTAGTAAGGAATTAGTTAGTGTCCGCGTCTTGGGCAATCCTTTTGAATAAATCTGGAAGTTTTCTTTGTAAAACCGAGATTTTATGCGCTAACTGCACTGGTAGTGCTGGGTTGCCCTTTAAAAAAGCACCTGCCTCTACATTTTTTGTAATGCCCGCTTGTCCGGCAATCTTAGCTCCTTTTCCAATTTTTAAATGACCTGCAAACCCTGCCTGACCGCCAACCACAACTCCATCTTCAAAAACTACACTTCCTGCAATGCCAACTTGAGCCACAATTAAACAACCTTTTCCTATGCGGACATTATGACCAATTTGAACAAGGTTATCTATTTTCGTACCTTCCCCAATTCGAGTTTCCTCAAGCCTGGCACGATCGATACAAGTATTCGCACCAATCTCAACATCGTCTTCAATAATAACTTTTCCGAGATGTGGAATTTTTTCGTGAGAACTGCCAACTTGTTCAAAACCATAGCCCTCAGAGCCAATCACAACCCCCGAATTCAAATGAACACCATTTCCAATTTCACAATTTGCCAGCAATTTAACACCCGGATATAATCGGCAGTCTTCTCCTAGAGAAACATTTTCTCCGATGTGACAGTGAGATTCAATGATTGTATTTTTCGCAATTCTAACACCTCTTCCAATGGAACAAAACGGACCCACAGATACACCATCCTCAATAACAGCACTTTTATGCACAAATGCTAGTGGATCTATTCCAATAGTAGGATTCGAAAAAAGTTTACCATAGATCAGCCTGCAAACCTTGGCCAAAGATCTAGACGGATTTTCCGTTTTGATAAATATCTGGTTTATTTTCGGACTACTTTCGGTGTAATCCTCTGGAAGCAGTACTAGACTAGCGTTTGTGTCCTTAACTTCTGATTTGTACTTTGGATTAGCTAGAAATGATAAATCGCCCTCTTGGGCGTTTTTTAAAGAAGCAATTCCACTAATAGATGTTATATCACTGGTTCCATCTATTTTGCTACCAAGGACTACCTCCTTAAGTGCATTAACTTCCAAGGAAAAGCTCATTGCCCTGAACGCCCCTTGTATGGTTGCCTAAACCCTTTACTTTGCTTCTGAAGAATTGAGAGTCGCAATTACATCCTCGGTAATATCTAGCTTATCAGAGGCAAAAAACACTCCTAACTGAGTCTCGGATGAATTTAAAACTAAATCCAATTTTTTAGTATTGGAAACTTTTTCAATCGCTCCCCGAATGTCACCCAAATGCTCAACTAAAAGATTTTTTTGCCGTTGAGCAATAGTTGCCCGTGCTCGTTTCTCATACGCCACCATATCATCTTTCTTTTCTTGTGCGTTCTTTACTTTTTCCTGGTACTTACCCTTCAATGCTGAGCTATCGATATTTGGGTTTTTCAACTTCTCTTCCATTTCTCTTAGCTCTTTTACAATATTCCCAAGTTCATCCCTGAAAATATCAATTTCTTCCTTCGCTATTTTGCTCGACTTCTCAAGCCTCTCACGAGCTTCTTTGACTTTCTGATAGCCATCAAAAACTTTTTGTACATCTACAACCGCAACCTTTTGAGAAAAAGCTACGCATGGAATGGTTAATAAAGATAGTGCAAGGAATCTGAGCATGATCATTTGAATTATGAGTTATTAGAATAAAAACTTAAAACCTGGAGCCTCCAGAGAAGTGAAATTGCGGGGAACCACCGGTATCAGATGGGTCAGTAATTGGGAATCCAAGGTCCAAGCGTAAGGGCATACCCATAACCATGATTCTAACACCAAACCCCCAGTTGTCATGCCAACCTTCATGGCCACTACCGGGAGTCAATTTGAAGTCACCCGCTCTTAAGTATCCAGCGTCATAAAACAAGGCCAAGCGCAATGGATCCGCTACTTTGAATGTGTACTCAAGACTTGCGTAGGAGTATGAATTCCCTCCCTCAGGCTCACCCTCAGAAGGATCAACGCCCACATCACGATAATCCCATCCACGAAGATTGTAAGGGCCGCCAAGGAAGAATCTTTCAAAAAAAGGTACATCAGCCTCTTCTCCGTTAAATCTCCCAATGGTTCCAGTTCTTCCGGATACGGATAAAACCTGCTCCATAGGGTCAAAGGTTTGGATGAAGCGGGCTCCTTGCAATTCCAAGCGCCCATACTCTGCGTCGCCCCCAAATATTCCACCAGCAAACTCTTTTTTAAGTGACATTATGCTTCCTTCTTTTGGAAAAAGGATACTATCTCTCGTATCACGACTTAAGGTTAGTCCTACTTTGGAAATCAATTGTCCGATCTCTCCATTTGCATCTTCATCTTTTTTTATAAAAGGAGGTGCATTGGTGGAAATATCGTCGATTAAAACATCCTCATAACTATAGAAGGCTCTTCCTTCTACCAGCTCAAACAAACGCTTACGAAAATAAACCTCAAAGCCAGCCCGCATCTCGTCATAATATGAGCTGTAGTAGTCAGATTTCTCTCTGAAAACTTCAAAGCCAGCGGCCACTCTTCGGTTGAGAAACCATGGTTCCTCAATTGCCAATCTTGCCTCATTACTCCTCGAACCAAGCTTTAAGCGTAGACGAAATTTCTGCCCATCTCCCTGCAAACGATGGGGGCTTCTCCATTTCATAATATCGAAATTTCCCTGACGAAATTCTGCAAACATCATTGCTTTTTCGAGGGTACT
>JBMYOA010000153.1:0-4216 GCA_049598825.1 Opitutales bacterium
CACAGAGTGATTGCGATCAATGCTCTCGATAATTTTTTTAAAGCTCATGTTGGAAAAAAGGATACAAACTCAAAGCAAACAACTCCAAGATAGCTTTATTCCTTCATTTTTTTTATTAAAACCATAATTTGAAAATTGCTGACCAGTAAGACATCCGTAAGAATTTATTGTTAATGTTTGTTCGTGTACATATTCTTTCGTTGTTCTTGGTCGTATCTGGATTTTCAAAAGAACCAACTGCAGGGGAAAAACTCTTTTCATTACACATAAAGCCTCTCTTTGCTGAAAAGTGCATGGCATGCCACGGGGATGATCCGAAAAAGATAAAGAGTGAGTTTGATATGCGCACCCGTGAATCAATCTTGCGGGGCGGAGAAATCTTTGAAGATGAGGTCTTAATTCCGGGGCAGGGGGCTAAAAGCTATCTGTACATTCTCAGTACCCGTGTGGAGGAGGATTTGGAGATGCCTCCAAAAGAGTCAGATAAACTCACTGATAAAGAAACTGGATGGATTCGCGAATGGATAGATGATGGCGCTCCTTGGCCGAGTGAGCAGAGAATTAGCGAGATTCAGGATAAGTATGCTGAAGGTGTGCAAGTGGTGACCTCCAAAGCACTTTCAGAAGACTGGCAGAACCGTCGCTACCAAGAAGAAAAACTATGGGCATACCAACCGCTGAAAGTCGAGAAGGTTCCTTCTGGGAAACATCCGGTCGACTGGTTTGTGAACCGTAAGCTAGCAGAACTCGGACTCAAGCATGCACCCGATGCTTCGGCCCGTGAACTATTTCGTCGCCTATCCTACGGATTGACCGGTTTACCTCCCCATCCGAAGGAAGTTCGAAAGTTCGAGAAAGATTTTTCTCAATCGAAAAAAGCTCTATCCATCTATGCCGAGGAATTAATGGACTCGCCTCATTACGGAGAACATTTCGCCCGACACTGGCTGGATGTGGCCCGTTATGCCGACTCCGGCGGATTTGCCAATGATTATTCCCGTCCCAATGCATGGCGTTACCGGGACTATGTGGTCCGGGCATTCAATCAGGATAAACCGTATCATCAATTCGTGATGGAACAACTGGCCGGGGATGAGATGAATCCCAACAAGACCGAAAATCTGGTCGCCACCGGATTCCTGCGTATGGGTCCCTGGGAACAGACTGGAATGAGTGTATTCAAGGAAACCCGTCAACTATGGCTTGATGATGTGACTGATTCCGTCGGTCAGGCTTTCCTGGCCCATGCCATGCAATGCGCCAAGTGTCATGATCACAAGTTCGACCCGGTCCCGACCCGTGACTACTACGGAATGATGGCGGTTTTTTCGACGACGCAGTTTGCCGAGCGCAAGGCTTCCTTTCTTCCCTCCGAACCGAGAAGTAATTTCGATTCTTTCACTGCATTAACTCAAGACAAGATCGCTTCTTATGAAAAACAAAACAGGGCCCTTCAGGAAAAAATCAAAAGGCTTAAAATAAAGGAAACCGGGAGTGCAAAAGTCGGAGACAACGGACTGGATCCCGGGGACGAAGCATCCCAGTCACGAATCTATAAAAACCTGATTCGTCATAAAATCGAATTGGACCGGGTACAACCATTCACTCATGCCGTTTATACAGGAAAGACCATAATCAGAAAAAATGTACAGGGGCGTCTCGAGATGCCCAATAATCCCTGGCAAGAAGGGTATTTCGACTCAGATGTTATCTACAACGGAGGAGATGCCTACTCCGAGGGAGACGCAGTTACCCCCAGTGGTTTGAGTGCAGCGGAATCTCTCGGAAAGATGATCTCAACTCCTTTCCCTGCGGGCAAAGGGAAGAGACGTTTGGCTCTGGCCAAATGGATCGTGGATAAGAGAAATCCACTGACTGCCCGGGTGATGGTCAATCGTATTTGGTCCTGGCATTTTGGCAGGGGACTGGCGGGTAATCCAAATAATTTTGGCGGAACCGGGGAGTTACCCACGCACCCCGCTTTGCTTGATTTCCTGGCGGACTGGTTCATGAAGAACGAATGGTCGGTCAAGAAACTGAACCATTTGATTCTGACTTCCGATACTTATCGCCGTAGCAGTCGTCACCCAGACCCGAAATCAATCGATGAGAAAGATCCCAAGGGACAATTCTACGCCTATTTTCTTCCACGCCGCTTGGTGGCGGAAGAACTTCGGGATTCCATGTTACAGGTGAGTGGAGAATTAAATCCAAATGTGGGCGGAATTCCCGTTCGACCAGACATCAATTCCGAAGTTGCCTTCCAACCCCGTCAAATCATGGGAGGCACCGCTTCGGTCTATGAACCTGATCCGCACCCCAACCAAAGGAACAGACGAACCATATACGCCGAGAAACTACGCGGATTGCGTGACCCATTTATGGAAGCCTTCAACCAACCGGGATCGGATGCATCCTGTGAACTTCGGGAATCTTCCACGGTTGCTCCACAGGCACTCACTCTTTTGAACACAGAAGAGGTGCAAGACCGGGCACTTGCCTTTGCCGCCCGCCTCCTTAAGGAACGGAAAAGCGACCCCGCCGTTATTAAGCGGGCATTTGAATTGGCACTATCCCGCCCTGCAACAAAGAATGAAGTCGACGCTTGTATTACACGATGGAAGAGTGCCGAAAAATCCGAAAATGAAAAGAAGCCAGTCCATCCGTCCTTTCCCAGAAAAATTAAAAGAACGGTGATGGCGGAAAAAACGGGAGAGCCCTATGACTTTTGGGAATACCTGCCTGCTTCCGAATCCTATCAGCCAGATCTGCAACGGAGCCAAACGGATGCACGCACTCGTGGGTTGGCTCATATCTGCCTGATTCTATTTAACTCGAATGAATTCGCCTACCTCGATTAGGTAAAAACTCTGATACACGATATGAAACCGCAAAATATGGTCGCTCAACTTTCCCGCCGCGAGGCACTTTACGGTTTAGGTACCGGAATTGGGTCGCTTGCTTTCTCCTCGCTTGCACAGGCCGAGAATATTCATTCCACAGGGATTCATCACCCGGCCAGGGCAAAGCGTTGTATCTTCCTAATGATGGAAGGTGGTCCTTCCCATATTGATACTTTTGATCCCAAGCCTGAACTTGAGAAAAGGCACCTCCAGAAATTCAAGCGCAATGGGGAAAGGGAAAGTGCCATGTCCTCCGGCCAACGCTATTTTGTAAAAAGTCCGTTTGAATTTGAAAAAGCCGGTAAGTGTGGAGCGGATTTCTCCTCTGAATGGCATCATTTAAAGAATTATGCAGATGACATGTGCTTCTACCGCGGATGCCAAGTAGAATCCGTCAACCACCCAACCGCCTGTTATCATGTTAATACAGGCAACCGTTTCGGTGGAGATCCGGCGGTGGGTTCCTGGGTTACCTATGGACTGGGTTCGCTCAATGACAACCTGCCCGGGTTTGTGGTCCTCCCAAGAGCCAGTTACCCCCAGGGGGGTGCCAGCAACTGGTCCAACGGTTTTCTTCCCGCAGATTACCAGGGCACACCCTTAAGACCAGAGGGTAGTCCGATCCTCGATCTCAACCTCCCCAAAGGGATGACCCGCGAGGACCAGCGAAGTAACCTCGACCTGCTTGCTCAACTCAATAAAAAACATTTCCAAAATCGTCCGCAACAGGATGAACTGAATGCCCGTATGTCTTCCTATGAATTGGCTTACCGCATGCAGATGGAAGTACCCGGAATTCTTGATATTGAAGGAGAATCCGAAAAAACCAGGGAAGCCTATGGTATCGGAGAGAGCAAGACCGATTCTTTCGGAAGGAAATGTCTCTTGGCCCGTCGATTGGTCGAGAAGGGTGTCCGATTCGTCCAGGCCTACGCTGGGAACTGGGACAGTCACGATTACATTTCCCGGGCCCATGGATCCCTTATCCGGTCGGTTGACAAACCAATCGCCGCTCTCTTGGGTGACCTCAAGGCACGCGGTCTTTTGGAGGATACTTTGGTTGTCTGGTGTGGTGAATTCGGACGTACCCCGGACAACGGAATAAGAGGGGGAGGGGCTAGCTATGGAAGAGATCACAACCCCAAAGCTATGACCATGTGGTTTGCGGGTGGTGGAACCAAGGCAGGACATACCATCGGAGCCACTGATGAGATCGGGGCCGAAGCGGTCGATTGTGTTCATCACATCCGGGATGTCCATTGTACTTGGCTGAACTTACTTGGACTCGATGACAACAAACTGACCTACTACCA
>JBMYOA010000154.1:0-4101 GCA_049598825.1 Opitutales bacterium
TAGTTGGATTTCATGTTGGACTTATTGTTGGTGTCGTAGTTGGATTTTTTCCATGATGGTGTGTTGCCAAATGAAACTCGTTTAGTTGAAGATTTCAAAATAGACCTTGTTGGGGTTTTAGATGAATTGCGTGGGAAATTTCTGCGTGGTGTTCTGCTACGAGAATTGTTTGTTCGTCGTGGGGTATTTGAGCGTGAAAAACGTCGGTTATTTCGTGAAAAACGTCCTCTGTTAGAGTTGTTGTATTTGGTATTGGAAGAGTAAGATCTTGATTGTCGAAATTGTCGTCCAGTATTAGTATTGTTTGTACGATAGGTAATTGGTATTAAAACGTCTTTTTCTGTCAAATTATTTGCTGTCAATTTTTGACCTTCATTGTGTATGATATTTGCCAAATATGGTATACAGCGAAATGATTTTGGTAGTGTAGGTAACGTAAGTTGTATAATATCCGTGAATAATGTGTCTGTTATTTCAGGTTTAATTTTTCCTTGTAATTTATCCCAATTTGTCACGTCCGTACGTATACGTCGAATGACATTTTGTTTCAATTTTCGGCTTGCAATTCCAATGACAAATTGAGTCATAATTGCGTGCATTGAGATATTATATCGTGTTTTCAAGTCAACAAGAGAATATGACTGTGTATGATATTTTTGTATTTGGTTAAGGCGTGCTTGTAAAATCAATAAGTCAATAATACGTCTGTGATTTCTAATGAAACGTTCAGTGTATTTTACGTACGTTGCATTATCCGTGTTTCTCCAGCGTTGAAAACGTGTTATTTTATCGTCAAGTTTGTTGCGTATTTTTAGTGCTTCTAGACAATATAGTCGTTCAATTACATATTTAAAATTTGAGGGGTTGTAATTTATGTTGAAATTTGGGTGTATAATATAATTGTGTAGGCGTTTGTCAATACCTTTGTCCATAAAAAATTTACATAAAACAGCTGGGTTTCTGCCTAAAGTTTTCAGTAATTGAAATTCAGCGAAATATGGTCGTAGTGCAAATTGTAGGTTAAAACTTTTGTTGTGTCGTACGTCGTCATATCGGATTGTCTCACCAAAGTGGTTGATTTTTTGGTATTGTCTATAAATTTCCGCTTCTTCTTTTGTCCAATTTGTACCAGTAGTGACATTACTAGTGTGTATGACGCAAAACTCAAATGATTCGTATTGTGGAAATTGTTGTAAAATGTATGGTAAACATCCGTGTTGTATGTCTTTCATAGTCAGTCCGCGAAGTAACGTGGATATGATATTATTTGCTTGTGTTGCCGTGAACTGTGATATTTGATTATGAACAAAGTTAATGATCGTGGTGTCTATTGGTTGTGTTGAGAGTATTTTCATTAAATTACTTTCAGCAGTTTCCTTTACTGTATTTTCTTGTTCATTGTCGTTTGGTGGTGGTGGTAATGTATCCCATTGAAAGCTTAAATCTCGATTTGTTACAAAACGACTAGTATGGGTTTTGTTGGAGTCATTGATGGATCGTTGGATATCGTGTTGGTTTTCTCGTGATACAATGATGGTATTCCGGTTAAGGATGTTGTTTTTCGTGTTTTGCTTTTTGCCAAATTCCTGTAATTCTTGTAACATTGTGTTGTTTTCACGAAAGTCGTCTTTATAGTGTCTTTTCGTGAGAATTGTCGATTGGTCCATTATTCGTGGTTGAAATGCATTTGGGTCAAGAGAAAGTGGTTTTTGTCGTAAAATGCTTGATGTATCTGATGTGGTGTCATATTTTTCTTCTATTTGTTCACGTGTCTCTTTTTGCATTTTTTGTAAATTTTTGTCGATCAGTGCCGTGGATGGTCTACTATTTGGGTGTTCTTCAAGATATTTTCCTAATTCCGTGATTCCTTTTGTGTCTGATTCACTAGTCTTATTCTCAATCGTGAAACTAAAGTCTTGGTTAGGGAAATTAAATTTAGGTGGTTTTTTCTGTTGCGTGGTACTTTCGTTATGTTTTGCAAAACGTTCTTTTAGATTTTTCTTTGACGTGGATAGTGGTTCATCACTTATTACTGAATTGATCATGCTATCACGCAATTTTTGTGCACATTTATCAATGTACCAACTGCTTTTCATTTCAGGTGAATGGTATTGTAACAAGGAAATGAAATTTCTATGTTTGATTGTCGGTGCCCAGTCGCGTAATCTGCCAATATTGATGGGTTCTTTCATCACCATCTTTGTACAAAATGTCGTTAATAGATCGGCAAAGTACCAATTTGGTTCAAGTGTTTCCGGATTTGGTTCAAAAATAGGATGGTATGCTGCAATAAAGTCTTTCAGGGCGAAAATAATTGGTCGAAATTTTTTCTTGCATGGTCCGTATCCTGCTGTTGGATTATCAGTTAACGTGGTAAAATTAGTCGTGTATCCTGTATGTTTAGCGTATTTCTCTCGTGGTACTTCTTGCAATGATGCAAATATGTCGTGAAACTCGTTGTAAATGTCTTTAACTTGTTCGTGTCCTTCTTTCAAGTTTTCAGTGTAAGTCATAAGGGAATTTGTTGGAATATTCGTGGGACTCAAATCAAGTGTAACACTGATGTCGTTATCTTGTGGTATTTGAAATAAATGGTATTTTAAATTTAACCAATTGTGACGGTCTGTTTCATAGGTTAACGTATCATTGGTTTTCGTGGTACTTTTTGAAGTGGTGGTTGATTTCGACATTTTTGGTGCGAAATTTCTATAAAAGTTGAAAAAATTTTGAATGCATCGAATTTTTTCGAAACAAAGTAAAATTCAAAAAAATCAAATTTTTGGATTTTTGGATTTTTGAAAACAAAAAAAAAATTTTTTATGTTGTTGGAGTGACTGTTGGTTCATTGAAGGGTCATTTTGACTCTTCTTCTCGTAAAGAGTAAGTAATATATGCCGTAGGTGGTGGAGAAGAGTTCAAAAGTGAGTTGAAAACGAGTTGTAGTCAGTCTAAGGGTTTTTTGTACTTTGTTTTTGAGAACGTGTTTTTCTTACCGAAATCAATATATCAAGTGATATATTGGTTAAATGACAGCTATTTTTGCTTGAGGAAGGTTGCTGGAAGGTTAATTCCGTGTTTTTCAGTGAAGAGTTAACAAAATATAGGGATTATTTGTCGTAAAATGGATGTTTGCGAAATATAGTGAAATGAAATTTCGTGGATGATTTGTGTTATTTCATTGGTAACATCATTCATTTATTGTTACTCTCGTGGATTTTGCTCAATTAGGTCCTCTCAAGCCATAAGAATAGGTCGTTGCACGTATATACATCCTGTTTATACGTCCAGGTACTTCCAAAACTGTCATTTTCAGGTGAGAAATGATTTCTGAAAAAATCGTGGTGTATTTTGCCAAGTTGTTCGAACTAGGTACAACTGCGTTTTCGTGGGAAAAAATATTTTCTTGAGGTATTTTTGAAAATTATTAAGATTTTTATTGAGATTTGGTCCTGAATCTCAAAGTCTTAACGTGGTACTAATTTTCGTGTTTCTGTAAGTTAGTCGTATTATGCTGACATTCGTCGTGTTGCAGTGTCAGTTTACGTGGTATATTAACGTACTGTACAAAAAAAATAAAATTTTAGCAGTATACAATATTTATGTATAAAAAATTATTTTGTACGGAATGTAAAATTTCGTGTTGCTGGAGAAACATGTGTCTCTAAAAGGGAAAAGAAAAGAAAAAAAAACTTTTTGAAAGTTGGAAAATAACGTAAAAAAAATAGGGTAAAAAAAAATTTTTGAGAAAAAAAATAAAAGTGAGAATTTTTGTAAAAAGAGAGTACATGAAAAAAAATTTTGAATATATATGAGGTAAAGAGGGTGCAGAATTCATACAAAATGAATTTTGTTCCGGAAAAACGGGGTAAAAAAAATTTTGAGAGTGAAAAAAAAAAATATAAAAAAAATTATGAAAAAAAAATTTAATTTTTGACGAAAATTCGACAAAAATGAAAAATAAAACGTTTTTCGGGAAAATGAAAATTTGGACATAAAAGAGAGTAAGGCGAGAACTAAAAATAGAAAAATTTGTATATTTGTGAAGTAGAGAAGGTACAAAACATGTACAAAAAAGAAAATTTGGTGTTGAACATAAAAAAA
>JBMYOA010000155.1:0-4095 GCA_049598825.1 Opitutales bacterium
TCCGCCGCTTGAAAAAGCGCCTGGACCGTGAGGGTGTCATTCGTGATGTTCGTGCTAAACGCTACTTTGAAAAGCCTTCCGATGTGAAACGTAAGGCTCGTAAAGTGGCTGCATTTACTCAAATGCTCCGCACACGTTACGAAAAGATGTAATCTTTTACTCCGCCCCGTCCGGGGTATTTTTCTCGTCAGCCAATGGTTGAGATACTAATCTATTCCAATGTCTCAGCTCAGTAAGCGAAATGCACTAAGCCTTCGTCGTGAATGGCGGCTATTTGATCAGGATAGAGGAACGCCCGAAGCCTACCTGAAATTGTGCAATCGTATGATTGAAGTTGGTGAGTTTCTTCTTGCTCATGATGTAGCAAGGGCAGCCTTGGAGCGTCACAAAAATCATAAAGAGCTTAGCCAGCGCGGAGCCCATGCTTTATGTAAAGCGGGTTCCCCGAAACTAGCTACCCAACTATTGGAGGAATTGGTTGCCTCGGGAGGGCGCGATGTTGAGACCCAAAGTCTCCTGGCCAGTGCCTATAAAGATCTTTGCGAATATTCAACCAGCGAAGAAAGTAAATTTCGCTACGCTGATCTTGCGATTGCCAGATATGAAGAGGCTTACAATGCACAGGTCCAGAAAAGTAGTGGCAAAGTAGAGGATTTAGAAAAGCAGTATTATCCGTGCATCAATGTGGCGTTTATGCATTTCATGTTTCATCACTTCGATGACGCAAATGTGTATGCTAAAAAAGCCCGAGAAATCTGCCTCGAGCTTCGTAAAAAAGGAAAGGATTCTTATTGGATTGAAGCAACCGAGGCAGAAGCCTCTCTTATTCTTGGCCAAGTGGAAGCCGCCACCGAAAGCTATGAGGCAGCCTTCAAAAGAGAGGATGCGCAACCTTCATCCATTGCCAGTACCCGCAAGCAGGCTCTTCAAATTGCGGCGATGTTCGATGATAAATCGATTCGCAAGAAGATGGAAAAAGCGTTTCCGTTGCTTGGTATTGTTGCCTGTTCCGGCCATGTGATTGATAATCCGGGGCGTTCCAAGCGTTTTCCCCCTGAAGCTGAGTCTGAGGCCAAGGAAAAAATCGAGGAAGCCTTGGAGAAACTTGGTGCCCGTTGCGGTTACAGTTCAGCAGCCTGCGGAACCGATATTTTATTTTTGGAAGCGATGGCTGAAAGAGGAGGCGAAACCCATGTGTTTTTACCGTTTGCCAAGGAAGAATTTATTGAGACCAGTGTTCGCCGGGCTGGAGGTAACTGGGTGTCCCGCTTCGAACGAGTCCTGGACCATGCGACCTCGGTTCACTATGTTACCAATGAGGGATATTATGGTGATGACTCCCTTTTTACTTTTTGCAATCAGGTGATGCTTGGTTTTGCTGCGATGCGCGGACGGGGCTTGGATGAAGATCCTAATCTGTTGGTGATTTGGGATGGTGAGCCAGGTGCTACCGGGGGGACGGGCGAATTGGTAGAAGCCTGGCGTGAAGAATTTAACGAGCCTGAGATTATTGATTCCAAGGATATCTTGGCTCATCTTAAAGAACCAGAACCTGTCCGGGTACATTCCGGCGAGACCCGTCCTAATTTTCGACCAAGTTTTGGGGAGTCCAGTCAGTCTGTCCGCTCAATCAAGACAATGCTTTTTGCAGATGTTCAGGCATTTAGTAGGGTTGTGGAGGATAAAACTGGTTCCTTTGTGGAATCTTTTCATGGTGGAATTTCCAATCTGATGGGCAAACTTTCGCAACCTCCTGTCTTTGTTAATACATGGGGAGACAGTTTCTTTGCGGTTTTTGATTCGACGGAAGATGCTCTAAAGTTGGCACTCGATATCAGGGATTATTTCAATAAGGGCAGCTGGAAGGAACTATTAGTCGAAGGAGAGATGGAAGTACGAATTTCGATGCATGCAGGACCGGTCTATGAAGAATTTGATCCAATTCTAAAGAAAAGAAATTTCTTTGGCAGGCATGTCAACCAGGCTGCCCGGATCGAGCCGATCGTTCTTCCAGGATCGGTCTTTGTATCCGAGACAGTGGCTGCTCTGATTTCATTTGGGTACGAAAAATATGATTTTGAATATGCAGGGAATTTGGAACTGGCTAAAGACTTTGGTTCTTATCCCATTTACATGCTTCAACGGAAGGGGTACTCCGAAGAAGGCGAAGAAGAGGAATGACCGACCAACCTCTAAAGCGGGATGATATCCCGGAGCCTTTTGAATCCTACACCGGGGAAGACCCTTACATTTTTGTTAGTTATGCCAGGCTCGACAAAGCATTTGTTTACAATACCTTACAAATCCTTCACGATGCGAAAGTAAATGTCTGGTATGATGAGGGAATCCCTCCCTCGACCGAATGGGTGGAAGAGATTGCCCAGGCAATTAAGAAGTCATCCCTTTTCGTGTTGTTTATGTCACCCCAGGCCGTTTCCTCGCGATTTGTTCGAAATGAGATCAGCTATGCGGTCAGCTTGGATAAAAATATTCTTACGATTTATCTGGAGGAAACCTTGCTTCCAGAAGGGTTGTCCCTGAATCTTCAACCATTCCAGTCACTCGAAGTAAGCGATCCGGATTGGCTTCAAAAAGCTTCCCTTGCTATCCAGACTCAAATTAATGAGGAGGTGGGGGGGAACCTTGTTGAGTTCAAAACCGATATTGCAGATATCCCCAGCATTGATCTTGGCGAACAATTATGGAGCCATTGGGAACGGGCAATGCGTACCCAGGGCACCCGTCATGGTTTAAAGATTCCAAAGAAGATAAAAGTGCTCGATGATACTTTGCCTCCTCCATCCACCGGTATCGAAGAAGATGAGGGGATCTTGCCTAAGCCAAATCTTGAGCCATCTCCCGACCGAACAACTGCAGGCAGAACCCGTCACCCATGGACGGTAAAAGTCGAGGTCAGTGAAGATAAGACTTCTACCGGGGTACAGAAAGTTTTTGAAGATCCGTATGCCGGATCATTTATGTGGATACCTCCAGGAGAAATTTCAATTTGGGTGCCTTACGCAGAAGAGCAACGGGTAGTGAGAGTCACCCAAGGTTTTTGGATGGCCAAATATCCGGTTACTCAGGAAGTTTATCAATCGATCATGGGACAGAATCCAAGTTCTGCTGAATCTCCTGCGGAAGCCTTGGAGGAGCACCTTCCGGTCAATAATGTCTCATGGTTGGATGCGGTATCCTTTTGCAAGGCACTGACCACTCTTTCCCGAAATAATCATACGCTTCCACAAAATAGTGAATACCGTCTCCCCACCGAAGTGGAGTGGGAATATGCCTGCCGGGCTGGGAGCACATCCTGTTATTATTTTGGGGATGACCCGAATGAATTGCTGATGCACGGTTGGTTTAAGTCTAACAGCCAAAAGAGAATACACCCAGTGGGAATGAAGGCACCTAACCCGTGGGGCTTGCATGATCTCTATGGGAATGTCAGGGAGTGGGTGGGGAATTCATTTGTGAATACCCTTCTAAATGACAGCGATCAGGATGAATTTAGGATAAGCCGTGGAGGTGGATATATGAAAACGGCATCAGAGTGTAAGTCGGCATCCCGATCCACGAATTCTCTACATCACCGATTTCGGAATCTCGGTTTTCGCTTGGCATTGGCTCAATTGCCCGGAGTGAAGTAGGCTTTTTGTTGTCAAAAAGTCCGAATGTCGGCAGTTTCTATCCCTTTGCTATGAACCCCGAAGCCCCCAAGAAACCGAAAGAAGAAACGCCAATGGACGGAAGTGACCAGGTTGCTGTTCGCCAAGCCAAACTCGATCAAATGCGCGACAACGGATTTGATCCTTTTCGGGCAAATTGGGAACAGACCCATACTTCATTGGAAGCCAGCGGTATGCTCCCCGAAGACCAGGAGGAAGGCCCCGAGGTTTCGGTTGCAGGAAGGATAATCGCTTTTCGACTTATGGGGAAAGCCACCTTCTTAAAGATTCTCGACCGAAAGGGAAAAATCCAATCCTATGTGCGTCGCGATGAAATAGGGGAAGAGGAATATGCTGCGTTTAAAAAATTGGACCTGGGTGATTTTATCGGGATTCGTGGACCTCTCTTTCGCACAAAGACCGGGGA
>JBMYOA010000156.1:0-3999 GCA_049598825.1 Opitutales bacterium
CACAAGCGGTGGAGCATGTGGTTTAATTCGATGCAACGCGAAGAACCTTACCAGGTCTTGACATATCTCGCATTACTTTGAAAAAAGTAAGTTCAAACGAGAATACAGGTGGTGCATGGCTGTCGTCAGCTCGTGTCGTGAGATGTTGGGTTAAGTCCCGCAACGAGCGCAACCCCTGTCCTATGTTGCCAGCATTTAGTTGGGGACTCATAGGAGACTGCCGGTGATAAACCGGAGGAAGGTGGGGACGACGTCAAGTCATCATGCCCCTTATGTCCAGGGCTGCACGCATGCTACAATGGCAAGTACAACGAGTCGCAATACCGCGAGGTGGAGCAAATCTCTTAAAGCTTGTCTCAGTTCGGATAGGAGTCTGCAACTCGACTCCTTGAAGTTGGAGTCGCTAGTAATCGCAAATCAGCAAAGTTGCGGTGAATACGTTCTCGGGGTTTGTACACACCGCCCGTCAAGTCACGGAAGTCGGCAATACCCGAAGCCAGTGGTCCAACCCTTTTGGGAGGAAGCTGTCGAAGGTAGGGTCGGTAACTGGGACTAAGTCGTAACAAGGTAGCCGTACGGGAACGTGCGGCTGGATCACCTCCTTTCTAAGGAGCATAGAACTTCGGTTCTAAGGTCAATCGTCGGTTGTCTACAAGACTGATACATTACTCAGCTGTGAAAAAGTCAAATTGGCTTTTTGAAAATTGTATAGCAAGCGCAATTGCAAAGTATTCATATAGTTCAAGCTACTAAGGGCTATTGGTGGATGCCTTGGCGCTGGAAGCCGATGAAGGACGTGGAAGACTGCGAAAAGCTACGGGAAGCTGTCAAACAAGCTTTGATCCGTAGATGTCCGAATGGGGAAACCCAATTTATTTTAATAAATTACTCCTACCTGAATATATAGGGTAGGTAGAGGGAACTAGGGGAAGTGAAACATCTCAGTACCTAGAGGAAAGGAAAGCAAAAGCGACTCCCTGAGTAGCGGCGAGCGAAACGGGAAGAGCCTAAACCAAATTAATGTCAAGACTGATGTCGTTGTTTTTTTGGTGTTGTGGGGTCCTTTAGAAAGAGCATCAGATCTTTCAATGAGTTACAAATAAATAAATTAGGAAAATTATCTGGAAAGTTAAACCATAGAGTGTAATAGTCACGTATCTGAAAACCTTTTTACTTATTAAGGCCACCCCAAGTAGCAAGGAGGATATTCCTTGTGAATCTGCGAGGACCACCTCGTAAGGCTAAGTACGACCAGCGACCGATAGTGAACAAGTACCGTGAGGGAAAGGTGAAAAGTACCCCGGCGAGGGGAGTGAAATAGTACCTGAAACCAATAGCTTACAAGCAGTAGGAGGGATTTTATATCCTGACTGCCTGCCTTTTGAAGAATGAGCCTACGAGTTATCCGTATGTGGCAAGGTTAAGGAGTAAATCCGTAGCCGCAGCGAAAGCGAGTTTTAATAGAGCGTCTAGTCGCATGCGATAGACCCGAAGCCAAGTGATCTATCCATGGGCAGGGTGAAGCGGAAGTAAGATTTCGTGAAGGCCCGAACCCACTGATGTTGCAAAATCAGGGGATGACCTGTGGATAGGGGTGAAAGGCCAATCAAACTTGGTGATAGCTGGTTCTCTCCGAAATGTCTTTAGGGACAGCGTTATATGTTGCGCTTTGGAGGTAGAGCACTGATTGATCTAGGGGGCCAACAAGCTTACCAAACTCAGTCAAACTCCGAATGCCAAAGTGTATAAATATAGCAGTGAGCCTATGGGGGATAAGCTCCATAGACGAGAGGGAAACAACCCAGATCATCAGCTAAGGCCCCTAAATGTATGTTAAGTGTGAAACGATGTGAGAGTGTTCAGACAGCCAGGAGGTTGGCTTAGAAGCAGCCATTCCTTTAAAGAGTGCGTAACAGCTCACTGGTCGAATGTTCTCGCGCGGAAAATGTAACGGGGCTAAACATACTGCCGAAGCTATGGGATCTTACTAATCTTGATATTTATATCCAGGAGGTAAGATCGGTAGGAGAGCGTTGTATGGACAGCGAAGCAGCAACGTAAGTTAGTTGTGGAGACCATACAAGTGAGAATGTAGGCATGAGTAGCGAAGGAAGAGTGAGAATCTCTTCCGCCGAATGTCCAAGGGTTCCTGGGGAAGGTTCGTCCGCCCAGGGTTAGTCGGGACCTAAGGCGAGGTCGAGAGACGTAGTCGATGGATAACAGATTGATATTTCTGTACCACTAATAACGCGCCCAAATCGAATATATGTTGCTAAGGAAAGCCCTTCGGGGCCTACCGACCCACATATTACTAGATTAGCGATGGAGCAACGGAGAAGGATAGATGAACCCAGGCGATGGTTGTCCTGGGGTAAGTGAGTAGGGTTGTTAATAGGCAAATCCGTTAACAATAAACCTGAGACACGATGCCGAGCCGCTTTTAGGCGAAGTCATTGATTCCATACTTCCAAGAAAAACTTCTAGTTAGTTTTATTAGTGCCCGTACCCCAAACCGACACAGGTGGACAAGTAGAGAATACTAAGGCGAGCGAGAGAACTCTGGTTAAGGAACTCGGCAAAATAGTTCCGTAACTTCGGGAGAAGGAACGCCCAAGTAAAGTGATTAATTAACTTTATAAGCTTGAAAGGGCCGCAGTGATCAGACTCAAGCGACTGTTTATCAAAAACACAGGAGGATGCAAAGTTCTAATACAACGTATATCCTCTGACACCTGCCCGGTGCTGGAAGGTTAAGTGGAGAGGTTAGCTTCGGCGAAGCTTTGAAATTAAGCCCCAGTAAACGGCGGCCGTAACTATAACGGTCCTAAGGTAGCGAAATTCCTTGTCGGGTAAGTTCCGACCTGCACGAATGGTGTAACGATTTGAGTACTGTCTCAACCAGAGACTCGGCGAAATTGCAATGTGAGTAAAGATGCTCACTATGCGCGACAGGACGGAAAGACCCCGGAACCTTTACTGCAACTTGATATTGAATGTTGGTATGCAGTATGCAGGATAAGTGGGAGACTTTGAAACAATGGCGCTAGTCATTGTGGAGTCATCCTTGAGATACCACTTTCTTCATATTGACCTTCTAACCTAGATCCGTTATCCGGATCAGGGACATTGTCTGGTAGGCAGTTTCACTGGGGCGGTGGCCTCCAAAAAAGTAACGGAGGCGCTCTAAGGTCACCTCAGCGTGGACGGCAATCACGCATTGAGTGTAAGTGCAAAAGGTGGCTTGACTGTGACACACACAAGTGAAGCAGGTACGAAAGTAGGAACTAGTGATCCCATGGTTGCATGTGGGTGCGCCATGGCTCATCGGCTAAAAGGTACTCCGGGGATAACAGGCTTATACCCCCCAAGAGTCCATATCGACGGGGGTGTTTGGCACCTCGATGTCGGCTCTTCTCATCCTGGGGCTGGAGCAGGTCCCAAGGGTTAGGCTGTTCGCCTATTAAAGAGGAACGCGAGCTGGGTTCAGAACGTCGTGAGACAGTTCGGTCCCTATCCGTCGCGCACGTAAGAAATTTGAAGAAAGTTGTCCCTAGTACGAGAGGACCGGGATGAACGATCCGCTGGTGTGCCAGTTGTTCTGCCAAGAGCACGGCTGGTTAGCTACGATCGGAAAGGATAAGCGCTGAAAGCATCTAAGTGCGAAGCCCCTTCTAAGATAAGATTTCTCATCGGGTTAACCGATTAAGACTCCTTATAGAACATGAGGTTGATAGGTCAGAAGTGTAAGTACAGTAATGTATGTAGCTGACTGATACTAATAAGTCGAGGGCTTGAGCTGAATACCGAGCTTGAGCGCTTGCTATAGAATTTTTAAGAAGTAGATTTGCGGTGGTGATAGCAATGGGGATACACCCGTTCCCATTCCGAACACGGAAGTTAAGCCCATTAGCGCCGATGGTACTTGGGGGGCAACCCCTTGGGAGAGTAGGACACTGCCGACTTTTAATGAAGAGCCCCTAGGAAACTAGGGGTTTTTCT
>JBMYOA010000157.1:0-3999 GCA_049598825.1 Opitutales bacterium
TTAGGCTATGCCTGCAAAAGTATATACTCAAAAAGAGGCGAAAGTAACGCCCATTAAAAAGAAAACGCTCGCCGTTATTGGTTACGGTTCCCAGGGACATGCACATGCTCTCAACCTAAAGGAGAGTGGCTGCAAGGTAATCATTGGATTGTACAAGGGAAGTAAATCCATTCGGGTGGCAAAGCGTCATGGTTTCGAAGTAATGGAGGTCGCTGAAGCGGTTACCAAGGCTGATGTTATCATGATCGGTGTTCCTGACATGAAGCAGGCTGAGGTTTATGAAAATGAAATTAAGCCCAACCTTACCAAGGGGAAAACACTGCTTTTTACTCATGGTTTTGCAATTCACTTTGGACTGATCAAGGCTCCACGCGGAGTTAGTGTGATCATGGTTGCTCCTAAAGGTCCCGGCCATATCGTTCGTTCCCAATACAAGGAAGGTAAAGGAGTTCCTGCCTTGATCGCAGTAAATAAAGGATCTGCCAAGGATGCCAAAAAAATTGCCCTTGCTTGGGCCGCAGGAGTTGGTGCCGCTCGTTCAGGGATTTTGGAGACTTCATTCAAAGAAGAAACTGAAACGGATCTTTTTGGTGAGCAAGCCGTTCTTTGTGGTGGTGCTTCTGCCTTGGTTGAAGCAGGTTTTGAAACTTTGGTTGAAGCCGGATATGCCCCGGAAATGGCCTACTTTGAATGCTTGCATGAATTGAAGCTAATTGTCGACCTGATGATTGAATCCGGGATTGCCGGGATGAGATTTTCCGTTTCCGAGACTGCTAAATATGGTGATGTTACCCGTGGCCCTCGTGTCATAAACGGAAATGTCAAAAAGTCCATGAAATCGATTCTTAAGGAAATTCAATCCGGAAAGTTTGCCAAGGAATGGGTGAAAGAGTATCAAGCTGGACTGCCCAAATACAATAAATTATTGGAGGACGGAGAAAAGCATCCAATCGAAGAAACGGGTCAACGCCTGCGTTCTTTAATGCCTTGGATTCCTAAAAAGAATATCAAGGGTGCTCAAGCCTCTTACTCTTAATTAAGAGAGTTAATTCTTGAATCGATTGATTCGCGGAAATTTTTCTGTGTAAGTCAAACACAGTGAATTCTCCCCGAACGCTCCGAATAGCCACTCGTAAAAGTCCGCTCGCCCTATGGCAGGCGGAAAGAGTAGCCTTTTTGCTTCAAACCAAATTGGAGGTTCAGACTGAACTGCTCCCAATGAGTACGACGGGTGACCGGCAGACTCAATGGAATTTGGCAGAAAAAGGAGGGAAGGGGCTCTTTACCAAGGAACTGGAGGATGCGTTGATTCAAGGAGATGCCGACTTGGCAGTCCACAGTGCTAAGGACATGCCCACGGAATGTCCGCCGGGGCTAAGCCTTTCCGCATTTGTGGAACGTGACGACCCTCGTGATGTACTCATCCTAAAAGATGGTATGGACACTCCTAAAGTTATGGCAACCGGAAGTCCTCGCAGGCAAGCTCAGTTGAAAGATCGTTTTCCCCAATGTGAATGGATTCAATTACGCGGAAATGTTGAAACTCGTTTGAGGAAAATTGCTGAGCAGGATGAGGCAGACGGCACTATCCTTGCTGCAGCGGGTCTTGCACGATTAGGGCTGACGGGGTATCCAGGATTAAAATTTATGCATTTACCGGTGAGTGAAATGGTTCCAGCAGCGGGTCAGGGTGCGATTGCAATACAGACGAGGTCTGGAGACAAAGATGAATATGTAAGATTAGGGAACCCAACGACTCAAAGGGATGTTAGCATTGAGCGACGGGTTCTAGAGAGCCAAGGTGGAGGTTGCCAAATCGCACTGGGTGTTTGTGTGCAGCAGGGAAATCTTCATTTCTTTGAAGAGGGTGCTGGGTATCTTTCCTTTTCTTGTAATGAAATGAGTGAATCTGAGATTATGAAACAAATAAAAGATTTTTACAGATGAGTAAAAAAGGAATGGTTTATCTAGTGGGAGCGGGCCCGGGCGAACCGAAACTTTCAACCTTGCGGGCAAAGGAATTGATCGAAAGGTGTGATGTTCTTGTCTTTGACAACTTAGCGAATCCAGAACTTCGAAAATGGACCCGGAAGGAATGTATCCAAATTGATGTAGGTAAATCTCCAGGTCGGCACACCGTTGAACAAAGAGATATCGAAAAAACTTTAGTCGAACATGCCGCCTCTGGAAGCATGGTTGTTCGGCTGAAGGGGGGAGACCCCTTTGTGTTTGGAAGATGTGCAGAAGAAATGCTGGCTTTAGATAAAGCGGATATCGCTTATGAGGTGGTTCCTGGGGTAACCGCGGCTCTTGCTTGTGCTGGATATGCCGGGCTTCCTCTTTCTCATCGTGAATGTGGATCAACAATATCTTTTCTCACCGGTCATGAAGACCTGACTAAGGAAGAATTACGGGTTGATTTCAGTAAATTTGCTCAAGTTGGCGGAACTCTCTGTATCTACATGGGCATGAGTAAACTGGAGGAGATTGTTGAAAAATTACTAAATGGGGGGATGTCGCCTGATATTCCATCTGCAGTTGTCAGTAATGGAACTTTGCCCAGTCAAAAGAAAATCATTAGCTCATTAAAGGATTTAGTAAGTTCTACGAAAAACGCAGGTTTGGGGGCACCTGCCATTGTTTTTATCGGAAACGCAATTGGACGAACGGGAGATAAGGCAAACTGGTTTGAAAAGAGACCTTTGTTTGGTCGCAAGCTCGTGCTCACTCGTCCGACCGGTCAAGTAAGCAAGTTTAAGAAAAAATTAGAACAACTCGGTGCAGAGGTGATGGAGTTGCCCTTAATCAAGATTCTACCTTCCGAGGATAAGAAACTGATCGCCGAAGTTTTTGCAGGCATTGCAACCTACGAATGGGCGGTTTTTACAAGTGCCAATGGTGCCCGTGAATTCATGAGACTCTTCTTTCTTGCTTATGGTGATATTCGTAGTTTTGGGCCTATGCGAATCGCCTGTGTGGGAGAGAGTACGGCGGAGGTATTTAGGAACCACTGCCTTGAAGTTGAAATTGTGGCCGAAAAATCCACGGCAGAAAATCTTGCCAAGGATTTGGTTGCCACGGACTCTCTCGACAGTGCAAATGTGCTGGTTGTCACGGGGAATCGGAACCGTGAAGTTCTCGTTCAAATGCTTGAGGATATTGGGCATGCGATTGTGGACACACTGCCCTTATACGAAACAGATTTTACCGATGTAACCGATGCAGTGGATCTTAAGAAATTTCGTGAATTGGGTGCCGATGCAATTATTTTCACCAGCTCCTCTACGGCTCTGTCCTATATTGAACAGGAAGATGATTTAGTTCTGGATCCAGAAGCGATCAAGCCGATCATTTGCAGTTTTGGCCCTGAGACCAGCAAAACTCTTTCGGAAAATGAACTTACCGTGGAATTGGAGTGTGCCAACCCAAGCATCGAGGATATGACCAGCAGACTGGTTAAGTATTTTTCTTAAATTTTAAAATTACGATGGGTGTTGAGGTAAAAGTATGTGGAATCACCAATAAGAGGGATGCATTAAACGCCCTGCAAGCGGGTGCAAATTACCTTGGTTTTATCCTTTATCCTAAATCTCCCCGTCACATTACTCTGGAGGATGTAAAACGGGTTTCCGACAGCTTGAAAGATATTTCATGCAAGAAAGTTGCGGTTGATGTGGATCCGAAGCTTGAGGATGTAGCCCTTATGCAAAAAGCTGACTTTCAATATTACCAGTTTCATTTCCCTCTTGATTTAGACAAAGAAATAATTCGTCAATGGAGCGAAATGGTGGGTCCATCGAATTTGTGGCTCGCTCCCAAACTACCCCCTGGAGCCGATTTTCCGGAATATTTACTGGAATATTCCGAGACATTTGTAATCGATGCTTATTCGCAGGATAAATTTGGAGGTACCGGAAAGTCTGCAGATTGGAAAAGCTTTTCTGAATATCAGAATTTATACCCAGAAAAAAAATGGATTTTGGCAGGCGGTATCGGTCC
>JBMYOA010000158.1:0-3995 GCA_049598825.1 Opitutales bacterium
AACTAAACATGCCAAGGACGGACAAAAACATGAAACAACATAAACATGGTTCCCCCTTTGATCGGGGCAGTGCAGATTATTACTATCATCGCCCTTGTTCGCCTCACTATTGGCCTGACGGCACTGGTCATGGTCAAAAGGTCGAAGCGACTCACATGACTGAGGGACAAATTGCCGAATACATGGCAGGCTATAAAGAAGCTATGGAATTCGGCGATCAGAAGGAGTGGTAAAATGTCAAAAACAATTATTCACATTAACAGAAACATAATTCAACAAAACGCAAAGCATGGTCGATCAGACCCCGTTTGCCGTGTTGAATGTGGTAAATCCGTCAATTATTGCATGGAAGTAGAAATTGAAGGGCCGTCCCGTATGGTTTACCGTCCGAACAATCCGCGCCCTTGTGGTGCCAAATTGTGGATTGAAACTGAATCCGATGTTGTATTGAAAGGAATCAAAGAAAATGTTTAGCGTTGCTGAATTTATTCTGTTTGTCTTTTCAATCGCTTTGCTTATCGTCTATCTTATCGGAACCGGAAAAGTCCAAATTGGAGTCTAATAAAATGTCTGATACTGTATCAACTAACAGCGTTGCATTCAATGTGGCAGAATTTCATATGGAACAGGTGAAGCGTTCTCTTAATTACCTTGAGAATTATTCATCCCGTAACATGAAAATCACTGAAATTATGGATGCGTCAAACAAAGCAGAGCGAGCAATTATGAAACTGAAAGAATTGCAGTCTGAATTGGCAAAGCAACTTGAAACTATCTAAAATCTTAAATGAAATATGTTGTCATAGCATTTTTGTTGTGGCAACATATACAAAGATTGATTGAGAAAGGTTTTCGTCATGTATCAAAATCATCAGCCAAATATCGAAAAATTTGCACGCAAAAACCCTGACAACTTTGCTCAAGTGGTGCTGTTTGTCTCTGCAACTATTCAGCAAATGTTTCACACGGTTCCCGCCATTGTCGAGGATGTTCGTGAACGTGGCTTGGATTCAAAACACTTGTGGGGGTCTAAAAAAGATACTTGGCGCTTTACCTTGGAAAACAAAGACATGCTTTTCGAAGCCGTGTTTTCGGATATGGATTTAGAAGATAAATTGCTTTCTATTGCAGAAATTCCGGGTATCGGTCTAGTCAAAGCTGGATTCGTGTTGCAGCTATGCACAGGTGAGGTTGGTTGCCTTGACGTGCATAATCTGCGCCGCTTTGGTCTTAATGCTCAAACATTCAAACTCGGAAAAGTCAAATACCTGACTGCACGTAAAAAAGCTACACTTTATCTCAATACTTGTGTTCAGTGTGGTGGTTCTGAAACATTGTGGGATGAATGGTGTCAATTGATTGCCGACAAATATCCACAGCGTTGGCGGTCTGCTCATGACGTGTCACAGGCCCATGAAGAAATTATCACAGGTGCTCTAAAATTACGAATCGGTAAAATTATTGCTTCTGCTGAAGCTTTGTGATTGACAACTGAAATATGTTTTGATAGTGTTTGTTTATTCAGGCACTATCAACCTACCTTAAAAAAAGTGAAGGCTATACTGATGCTTGAGAATTACACTGATGACCAGATTGAAGTGATGCACTGGCAGACACAGATTCCTCAATCTGTTGTGACAGACGTTGTAAAAACAGTTTCGCCCAAACTGCCTAAAATTAGTATTGATACGCCCAAAGGTTCGGCTATCTCTGACTTCAAATATATGGCGGACGGTGAACCTATCGGGCCACGCTCTTATGGTCTGATTAAAAAATATATCGAAGAGACGCTTGATCGTTATGAGAATGATCGGCGACATGATGACTTGTTTGATGAAAAGCGTCAAATGACTGCATTCATCAAGTCATATCATATTGCAATGTTTCTTCGCCAACTAGATCAAATTTGGGATAACTAAAATGTCTACTCGTTCAATGATCGGAATCCAAAACGCTGACGGTACTGTAAAGGCTGTTTACTGCCATTGGGATGGTTATCCAGAACACAATGGCCGCATGCTGTTAGACCATTACAATAGCCGAGAAATTGCTGAAAATCTTATCAAAAGAGGTGACTTCTCTTTCCTTCATGATAATATCAGTGATATTGAATACTATGTTGACAGAGGCGACACTGGTGTTGAACCTACAACATATAAAAATGTAGCTGAATTTTCTCATTATATGGAAGAAACTTGGTGTGAGTATTTCTATATTCTGGATGCTGCTGGGAAGTGGTACGTCTCAGATGGTGAAATGTTTGGTGAAGGTGATAGCCGTACATACAAATTTGCACTGGTTGAGGATGTTCTGGCTAATCCAAGCATTGACATTTCAAAAAGTGCAGTTATAATTGACTGTGAAGGAAAGAAAAATAATAATATCTTTACAGTAGGGATGTTTCTTGGATCTGTCAGAAACTCAATCGTAAAGGTTGAGTTTGAAAAATCAGATGGAAGTCTGACTGAACGTTATGTGACTTTAGCACCTTTTCTTATCCCTAGTGATAAAAAGCCTAAGTCAGATGAAAAAGAAATGACTTTAGAAGAAATTACTGAAAAAGATTATGTACGTGTATTCAGTCTCACTGATAACGGATGGCGTACTGTAAAACCTTCTAAAATCAAAAACTACTCAAAGCCAGAAGTAGAATTTACTAACAAAGATGGTAAATTTGTTCTTTCTTTAGACATGGAATAGTGAAAAATGAGTAATAGTGAATATGTTCTGTCTTTTGGTCAAAAGATGGATGCAGTCTTAGCAACCATGATCCTTGAAGGTTGCTATGATGAAGCCACTTATGATGACCACGTTACCTCTATCCAGTATCTTATTGATACTGGTATCGTTTGGAACCTTCAAGGTTCTTATCAACGAATGGCGCAGCATGCCATTGAAAATGGCATTTGTTCAAATCCTAACTAAAATATCTTGCAAAGGAACATATGGTTTGCTACTATATGTTCATTCAATAGCCAAACTTACATTATGAAGGAAATATGAAAATGGCTCACGAAATTGAAATTATCGACGGTCAGGCACAAATGGCTTACGCTGGTGAAGTGCCTTGGCATGGTCTCGGTACTCAGGTATCTGCTGACTTGTCTCCACAAGAAATGCTAGTAGCTGCTGGTCTTGACTGGCAGGTTGTCAAAAAGCCTTTGCTGTACGGCAACAGCAATGAGAAAAAAGCTATTATCGACAATAAGACTGCTCTTGTCCGAGAATCTGACAATCAACTGCTGTCTATTGTCGGTAGCAACTGGCATCCTATCCAGAATGAAGAGGCATTCTCGATGTTCAATGAAATGTGCCAAGCGGGTGACATGGAAATGAATACGGCTGGTTCTCTCAAGGATGGTCAAATTGTTTGGGGTCTGGCAAAAGTCAAAAAGTCTTTTGCACTTAAGACGCCGCAAGGTGAAGACGTTGTGGATTCATTTTTGCTCTTTACCAATCCACATGAATTTGGTAAGTGTGCAGATGTTCGCTTCTCTCCTATTCGGGTAGTGTGTAACAACACTTTGACGGCTGCTCTGTCGAACGGTAAGTCTTCTGTTCGTGTCACACACCGAGCGGCATTCGATCCAGAACATACCAAGCGGCTGCTGGGTATTGCTGACATGAAGCTTGATACATACCAAGAGGCTGCTGAGTTTCTTGTGTCGAAGCGTTACAATGCAGATACTCTCATCGAATACTTCAACAAAGTATTCCCTACGTCTAATCAGGCTAAGGCTGTCCGGGTTGGTGATAGTATCATCGATCAAATGTCATACACCGCCCGTAAGGCTGCAAATGTCATTGAAAGTCAGCCGGGCGCTGAGTTTGGTGCAGGTTCTTGGTGGCAAGCTTTCAACGCCATCACTTACCTGACTGACCACAAGCTTGGTCGGACTGCTGATGCACGGTTGCAGTCTGCATGGTACGGCCAGAACAACAATCTTAAGGCAAATGCGCTCAAGTTTGCTACTGAGTTTGCTAACGCTTCCTAA
>JBMYOA010000159.1:0-3920 GCA_049598825.1 Opitutales bacterium
GAGAAAATGGAAAGAATTGATCCACCGGAAGAGGCGGATGCCACCATTTCCTTCACTTTCCCGCAACCTCCACGAAGTGGGCAGCGGGTGGCCACACTCAAACAGGTAAGGCAGGCCTACGGCGACCATCTGGTATACTCAGACCTGAATCTAGAGGTCGAAAAGCAGGAACGTATCGCCTTGGTCGGCCCCAATGGAGCAGGGAAATCGACTCTGCTCAAAATCCTGGCGGATCTGGTAGCCATCGAGAAAGGTTCGCGGGAATTGGGCCACAATGTATCGGTTGGTTATTTCTCTCAGCAACGGGTTGAAGTTCTTGATCTTGAAAGAAGCGTAGTCGATGAAGCTACGCATAACACTGACTCCAAAGTTCATGAACAGGATGCACGGACTCTTCTTGGAGCCTTTCTTTTCCGGGGGGATGATGTTTTTAAAAAAGTTAAAGTACTGAGCGGGGGTGAAAAAAGCAGGCTCGCCCTGGTTAAACTGTTACTCTCTCCTCCCAACTTTCTTCTGCTCGATGAACCGACCACACACCTGGATATGGCGAGTATTGATGCCGTCATCCAGGCATTGCGTGATTACACGGGGACTCTGATTTTCGTGAGCCATGATGTTCATTTCATCCGGGCTCTGGGAAAACGCACCATCCGTATCGAGTCAGGAAAAATCACCAACTTTGCCGGAAATTACGACTACTATCTATGGAAATCCGGATCGACCGATGCCCAGTCCGGGCTGATCGAAGGTCTAAAAAATGCGAGGCCTGAACAAGATGCCGTCTCGCCAACTGGAGAAAGAGCTCTCAGTGCCAAAGAAAAACGACGACTGCGCTCTCAGGAGAGGGAAAAGAAAAAAGCTGAGAAAGGAAAACTGGAAGACAAGGTAAGAAAATTGGAGAAGGAGATCATGCAATTGGAAGAGGAAGAAAAAACCTGCCATGCTGAATTAGCCAATCCGGATTCCTATAACGATTCTGAAAAAGCCAAAGAGCTAAATGCTGAGGCGGCACGACTGGCCCGTAAGCTACAGCAACGTAATTACGAATGGGAGATCGAGACCGAAAAGCTCCTGGAACTGGATTCCTAAAAAACAGGTTGGCCCTTATCTGAGACTTGGCTTTCAGTATCCTCTATTTAAAAAGAGTGAATGGTTTTCCTAAAATATTTCAGTGCCATGACCATCGTCTCGGCGATATGTCTTCATGCGTTAAACATTCATCCCCTGAATGTAATCATTCATTTGATCGGGGCCTGCACCTGGAGCGTAGTCGGCTTCGCCTGGAAGGAAAAAAGTATTATCCTAAATTTCCTACCCCAAGTATTCATCCTCGGCGGAGGATTGATTTACACCAATTTTTTCTAACTTTATTGGCTTTCCCTAAACCTTTGCCAAAAGAAGAAGTTCCTTGAGTCTGGAAACTTCGGTGGTGGAGGTTTTGGCAATAAATCCACGGTTGTGGGTGAAATGAACATCCGGCTGCTCTGATAATTGACTGAAATCCAATGCCAAATTATCGTCGTACCTTCGCATCCCATAGCCCCCGCCTCTGCTGTCTGGATAAACCATCGCCACCACTTCCTCTTCCAGACCCAGTTCCTTAATCCTCCAAGCCAATCCTCCCGACGCTTCCTCTACCTCCGGCTCAGTCCGGGGAACAAATGCGACCTTAATCATATCTTCGCCCTGCCCCAGATCCCAGAACTCTTCAATCTTGGCAACCTGATTGATTCTACCCCGCAGTCCGGTGACATATTGTACGAGATCCGTCCCCATCATTTTCATAACCTCCCAGACGGGCTCACCCGGATGATGCTCTTTTTGCTTAGCAAAGGCTTGAAACATGGTGACATCCAGTGGTGAATTCAACTTGGCCATAGCCTCCCGGTCGACACCCAACCATTCAGCGGTATCATGTGGTCCCCTGCAGTCAAACCACTCAGTGGTCTCCAACCAACTGCAAAACTCCTTGGTGTCTTCATAAATTTCAAACTTTTGTAAAACCAGGGAAAGAGCACAAGTCGGCTCATGATCGCGGGGCAACTGATGGTGATCAAAATTGTTTAGTTCGGGATCATGCTGATGCCCAATATCGACCACCGCAACCTCGGGATCCTCCAATTCCTGCTCAGTCGGGTCACGCCTAAAAATGGAAACGGGATGATTCGATAGTAAGACTGAACAGGCAAGGAAATCATCTTTATGAGCTCCTCCGGGATGAGTAATGATCGTTTTTATCATGTATCGCTAGGCTGAAGGATCCTTCGTCCAAGTCGAACCCAAAAAAGAATCCCAAGAGATCTGCTTGTTCAAAAAACAAATCTAGTCTATTATTCAACCTTTGTGCTCATTTTGCACAGGTGCTGAGTGGTTTAAAAATTAGGGAACTTCTTTTCTTGATTCATCGATTGCTTGGTGCCTCGTTTTTCACCCAAAATCATCCATACCGTGTTCAAATTAATTTATCGAAAGTTTGGTAACCGTATCCAGACCAAAGACGATCTTCTCTCGGGTCTGACCGTAGCCTTGGCTTTGGTTCCCGAAGCCGTGGCCTTTGCCATCATTGCCGGGGTATCTCCAATTATCGGATTGTACGCCGCCTTTATGATCTGTCTGATCACGGCAGTTTTGGGGGGAAGACCAGGCATGATCTCGGGAGCTACCGGAGCTCTTGCCGTGATTATGGTGTCTCTGGTTATCCTAGGAAATGAAAGAGGAGAAGCTCTGGGGCTTGGAAGCGACATGGGAGTACAATATCTCTTTGCCACGGTCATTCTAATGGGAATCATACAGATCGGATGTGGATGCTTAAAACTGGGTCGCTTTGTGCGCCTGATCCCACAGCCGGTGATGTTTGGATTTGTCAATGGACTGGCTATCGTAATTTTCGAGGCACAGTTCCCGATGTTTACGGAAAGTCCGACCACCCCCGGATCTGCCTGGTTGGTCGGCAACGACCTTTATTTGATGGGAGGGCTGATCGCCCTGACCATGGCGATCATTTTTCTACTCCCTAAAATCACAACCCAGTTCCCCTCCTCGCTTGCCGCCATTGGCACGGTCAGTTTAATCGTGATTGGGCTCGACCTGGACACTTTGGTAGTACGGGATATGGCTTCCATCGGAGGTGAGCTTCCTTCTCTGGTGAGTTTCAGTATCCCCTTTACCTGGGATACGCTCGTTTTCATCGCTCCGTTTGCATTTATTTTAGCGGCTGTCGGCCTTATCGAATCCCTGATGACTTTAACCCTGATTGATGAATTAACGGAAACTCGAGGTAACAGCACCCGTGAATGCCTCGGACAGGGGATTGCCAATGTCGTCACCGGTTTTTTTGGCGGAATGGGAGGCTGTGCGATGATCGGCCAGAGTATCATCAACATCCGCTCAGGAGGACGCGGGCGCCTTTCCGGCATTGCTGCCGGCCTTTTCCTCCTCGCCTTCATTCTTTTTGCCAGCTCCTTGATTGAAAAAATTCCCCTGGCCGCCTTGACCGGGGTTATGTTCATGGTGGTGATTGGTACCTTCGAGTGGTCGAGTTTGCGGATTCTTCGTAAAATCCCCAAGACGGATGCATTCGTAATCATCCTGGTATCCGGAATTACTGTGATCACTCACAACCTGGCCCTCGCGGTCATCAGTGGGGTGATCGTTTCAGCCCTGGGCTTTGCCTGGCAGTCAGCCATGCATATCCACAAGGAATCCGAGATAAAGGAGGACGGAACCAAAGTTTACTATTTGCATGGCCCGCTTTTCTTTGGATCGGTCACTGATTTCAATCTTGGGTTTTCCCCCGCAGAAGACCCTGAATCTGTCATCGTGGACATGAAAGACTCCAGGGTGTGGGATCATTCCGGACTGGAAGCAATTCACAAACTGGGTGAGCGCTACCATAAAAATGGAAAAAATGTTAAGTTAAG
>JBMYOA010000160.1:0-3919 GCA_049598825.1 Opitutales bacterium
CCTCAAGCTAGGACTCAATCTCCCCGAAGAGGAACTTTCTTCCTGTATTGAGGAAATAACTGAGGAATCAGTATCACTTCAAAAAAAGAAAGACTTTCTAAAAGCACTTGCCCAAAAAGGGGAAACTTACGAGGAATTCGCCATTTTCATTAGGGAGTTTCGTAAAATGTCGATTGACCCAGAGTTGCAAGAGTTTGCTCCTAATGCGATTGATCTTTGCGGGACTGGTGGTGATAAAGCTCATAGTTTTAACATCTCAACTTTTGTTTCCTTTATTGTCGCGAGTGCGGGAGTTCCGGTAATTAAGCATGGAAATCGCTCCATATCCTCAAAGTGTGGCAGTGCTGACTTAATCGAAGCGATTGGAATTCCCCTTAATCCACCCTTGGAACTGATTCGGGAATCCATGAAGTCCTTAAATTACACTTTTCTTTTTGCTCCACATTTCCACCCGGCATTCAAGCATATTGCTCCTGTAAGAAAAGCTCTAGCAGAGGAAGGAATTGTTACTATTTTCAACTTACTTGGCCCGACCATTAATCCAGCAAAGCCTGCAAATCAACTTCTCGGAGTATTTGATCCCAATTATTTAACAAAAATAGGAAAAGCCCTAACCTCAAACAATCTAAAATCTGGCTTGGTGGTACACGGAGAGGTGAATGATTCTAATATCGGAGGTGTCGATGAATTGACCGCATGCGGAGAAAACCAGGTTTTCGGGATTGGTAAACTTGCCATGGAACAATCCGAAAGATGGAAACCTGAAAGATGGAAAGTGGAAAGTGGTGATTTTTCTGACTTAAGCGGAGGCGATCTTGCAAAAAATATTCAGATTATGAAAACCCTACTCAAAGGGAATGCTCCAGACTCATTGCGAAATACTGTCTTACTCAATGCCTCAACCGCCCTATGGATCCAAGGTAAATGTGCTTCTCTAGAAGAAGGAATTGAACTAGCCGACTCACTTCTAATCGATGGAACTGTCGAACAGTGGCTACAAAAAGTGAGTGATTTTTTTAAGTAATGACAAAACCATTAAAATACTTTGGTACGGACGGCATTCGCGGAGAATATGGAGGCGAAATCATCAACGAACAATTTGCATTTTCACTTGGGGTTGCTTTTGCCCGCTTCCTTGAAGAAAAAAAATGTGATAAGTCGAACCCTATCTTACTTGCCCAAGACACCCGGGCTTCAGGAAAAAAACTTCTCGCAAGTTGCCTTCAGGGGTTGCAACAGAAAAACTTTCAAGCACTGAATTTAGGAGTCTTGTCTACCCCTGCCCTCGCCTTCTCAATCATCAACCAGCATGCATTGGGAGGCATTATGGTTACCGCATCCCATAATCCTCATACAGATAACGGACTTAAGATTATTTCGAATGAAGGAGGAAAGCTCTCAGTTGATGAAGAAATCAGAATTGAGAGTTTTATTTCGGAAGATCAAGAACTTCCTGAAGGTTGTGTCGAATCAAAAATCCACAAAGCACCTTATGTTGATGCTTATATCCAAAATCTAAAAAAATGGTTTAAACCCAATTTTCTAGCTGGTCAGAAAGTCGTCATTGACTTGGCTAATGGTGCAACCACTGAAATTTCCCCCTTGGCGCTGGAGACTTTTGGAGCTGAAGTAATCTGCATAAACGGAGGCGATGGACTGATTAATGATCAGGTAGGTTCAGAGTTCACCGATGGATTGTCTCGACGAGTCGTCCAGGAAAATGCAGATCTTGGACTCGCTCATGACGGAGATGGAGACCGGATCGTATTCGTAGACAAAAAAGGCGTAAAAATTGACGGTGATCAGATTCTAGGAATCCTCGCCATTCATGCTAAAAGAAATAATTCACTTCAAGAAGATGGATTTGTTGCCACCATTCACAGCAACTCTGGCTTGGAGCACTCACTTACTGAGCACTTAATACAACTCAACAGGTCTGATGTTGGAGACCGTAATGTTTTTGCCCTGATGCAGGAAAAAAATATTAATTGGGGTGGAGAATCTTCAGGTCATATTATTTGTTCCAATTATTTAAATACTGGTGATGGCCTTTTTTCTGCACTATCAGTCATGAAATGCATGGTAGATCTTCAATCTGATATTTCAGTCTTGGCAAAGCAGGTTAAACTTTGGCCATCTATGTCGGTCGGATTAAAAACTCATTCAAAAAAACCTGTTTCGTCATTTGAAAATCTTAATCGTTATCTTAGGGAAATTAATCTTGAGTATCGTGATCAGGTTCGAGTGCTAATTAGATATTCTGGTACTGAGCCTAAGCTACGATTATTAGTAGAAGCAAGGGATGAAATGGTGAATAAAGAAGTATTCCTTAGAGTTAAGGAACTTGTTTCAGAATATATTTAATTTTTGTTCGCTTTTGCCCGATTTGGTCTTATCCCAAAAGATTGCCCCAATGATTCAAGAATCAACCATTTCAGAACTTGATCCAAGACAGATCAAGCAATTGGAAGCTGCAGATAAAGCTGCCAGCACTAATCCCGGTTACTCAATTGAAATTTACTCTGCTATTCTGAAATTGACACCTGGCTGTCTTGAATTGCGAAAAAAATTGCGGGCCCTACAGCTCAGAATGGCACAAAAATCGACAAAGGGGCTTTCCAGCCTCTTTGGTAAAGTTACGGCCGCACCTTTTATGCTCCGAGGCAAAGGAGACAAGGATCCAGAGCAAACTCTTACCAAAGCAGAAGAGTTAATCGAAAAATCAGTGGGCAATGTAATGGCACACCAGATGTTAGTGGATGCTGCTAGAAATTTGGGCATGCATAACACAGCCGTTTTTGGACTGGAAACAATCAGGCAAATTAACCCCAAAGATTTAAAAAATTTAAAACAACTTGGTGACGCTTACCTAGATGTTGGAGACACCGAGAAGACCATCGCCATTGGAAATGAAATTCAGAAATTGAACCCAAATGATGGTGATGCCGAGGACTTAATGAAAAGAGCTTCCGTCGCGGTCGCCATGAACAAGGGCAAATGGGAAGAATCGGAGGATTTTCGTACACAACTAAAAGATGAAGCGGAAGCCCAATCTCTCGAACAAGCCTCCAAAACTGTAAACGACGCAAAAGGTCTCGAGGAACTAATAAGGCAAGCCTATGCAAAATGGGAAGAGGAACCGGATAACCTAAACCACTATCGACAGCTCAGCGAATATTACCATCGCTACGGAGATTTAGAAAATGCGATTGCCTGGATTCAGGAGGCTCGCAAACAAGAATCTGGTAAAGCTGATGTCTCATTGGAGGAAAAAGAGCGGAACCTAACTTTGGAGTACTATGATGATGTCATCGACCAGTGGGAGAAACAATACCATCAAAACCCCAATGACGAAGCAACAAAGTCATCTTGGGAAGAGGCTTTAAATAACCGAAAAGTTTATCAAAAAACCCAACTCGAGTCTCTAGTTCAGAGATACCCAAATGATTTTGGATATCGCTTTGAATTAGGAGTTTTACTATTTGAAGAAGAAGATTTCGAAAGTTGTTTAGCTCATTTTCAATTAGCTCAAAAGAACGCAAAAGTCCGTTTGGATGCCATTCTTTATCTAGGTCGTGCTTACAGTAGAAAAAATTTCTACGATTTAGCCATCGAGCAGTTCAACCTTTTGAAGTCAGAAATTCAAATTATGGATGAGAGGAAAAAAGAAGCCATTTATGAGCTAGGATGCTGCTACGCATCAATGAACAAAAATCAAGAAGCTATGGAAGAATTTAAATTAGTTTACTCAGCTGATATTTCCTTCCGTGATGTTGCCGACAAAATTAACGCTTTCTACAACCAAGGAAAAGCTTAATGGCGGAGAGGGCGGGATTCGAACCCGCGGTACCTTGCGGCACACCCGATTTCGAGTCGGGCACATTCGACCACTCTGCCACCTCTCCATCCATATCCTTTT
>JBMYOA010000161.1:0-3870 GCA_049598825.1 Opitutales bacterium
AGTCACGGGGTGCATCGGTCAGATCAATCAGTGTTTGGTCCATGGTTACGCGGCCGACAATGGGGTAACTGGTTCCTCGAATAAGAGCGGAAGCCTGATTGCCACAATGTAAGGGAATGGCGTCTCCATATCCGGCACTGATGATCCCAATCCTCGAGTCTCGACCCAATGTGTGAAGCCTGCCGTAGCTGAGGGAGGTTTGGGCAGGCAAGTCCTTGACTAAGGCAAGTTTTGCATGGAAAGAAAGGACTGGTTCTACTTGCAGGTGAGCCAGAGCACTGTGAATCGGAGGAGTGACTCCGAACTGGAGGAGGCCTATCCGCACCGCATTGAAAAATGAATTTTTTTGCAGGACTTTTAGCGATGAGGAATTGTCCGCATGTATGATAAAGTCAGAGGGTAGGGGATTAGGCAGGTTAGCCTGAATGATTTGCTGAAAACGATCTCTCTGCATTTGACTGAATTCTTCATTGGCCGGTTCCGCAAAATGAGTGAGAATGCCTTTTAGTTCGATGCCATCCGCGGATTTGATTGCCTGAAAAAGTTCTGCGGCCTTTTCCCACCATACACCCATTCTGCCCATACCAGTATCTACTTTTAGGTGTACCTTGATTTTCCTCTTTTTAGTTTGGCTTAGGGCTTGGAATCTTTTCACTTCTTCCAGACAGGAAAGAGAAGGAATCAAATCAAGATCGATCAGGGCTTCGTCCTCTTCTTCCAAAAGTGGGCCAAGTACAAGAATGGGCCAACCTGAGCCCATTTCACGAATTTCATTGGCCTCCTTTACATTCGCTACGGCAAAAAGGTCCACCCCACTTTGCATCAAGCGGGACGCGGTGTGGAGAATACCGTGTCCATATGCATCTGCTTTAACCACGGAAACATATTTAAAATGAGAGGGGATTGATTTTCGGATCAATCGCAGATTTCTTTCCAATTTGGCTAAATCAATTTCAGCCCATGACCGCATGCCCTTCATCTAGAGTAATTCATTCGCGGGGCAGATCATTTGCCCAACTGCCGGGGCGTCCATTTCTTAAATTCTGGAGCTTTCGGGTTGTAGGGAAGAATGCTCGAGCAGGGCTTCGAGATAAGGTTCAGATCCGCTAACCCATTAATTGCGGAAAGATCATAGTTTATCGTTTGCTCAGGTAGTACTGGTGTGGCTCGCTTTCGAATATCGGGAAGGTGGAAGCTATCCGGGTATTTGGCAAAAGCTTCATCCTGAGGAACAATCTTTTTTTCGGCTTCTAAAGGATTTGAGTTGGGTATCCGCACAAAACGAAACCCAACCCGAAAAGGTGCTTGGATAACGGAGTTTTTCGGAGAAACAAGTAAGGATGCAAGATCAAGTGCGTTGTAGGTAAATACTTCAAAGTCCGCATGAGCATGGCTCCATTTTATGGTCCTTACAAATGCGGCGGCTAGTCTGAGCCCAAGGGTCGAGCCAGGTCCTTCGCAATAATATACCGAGCTGACCTGAGAAATCTCTTTTTTGGAATCTTGGAGGATTTTTTCAGTTGCTAAAAATAATCCTTCCAGCGCTTGTTCTTCCACCCGGGCAAGACATTGCCAGCCTTCAGCCTCCGGGATTCCCACTTGAACGTGATTTGTTGAGGCGTCCACAACCAAAGGAAAAACCTCTTCGGGTTGATTCTCCTGAATGAATGATGGGGGCACTTGTTGTTGCCTTCCTTCGATGATGGTCAATATTGCCTGCGCAAATTGGTTGGAGGAATACCCAATTCTTCGCGGTACTTAGCCACCGTACGCCGGGCCAGTTTAATGTCTTTTTCCGCGAGCAAGTCGACTATTTTGCGATCACTTAGAGGTTTGGATGCATCCTCTTTTTCGATGATAGAACCAATGATTTCTTTGACACTGGTATTGGATACGGTGTCCCCATCTTTTCCGGCGTAACCTGGAGTGAAAAAATATTTAAATGGGAATATCCCGTAAGGGGTCTGCAAATATTTGTTGGCGATTGCCCGGGAAACCGTGGTTTCGTGCACTTCAATGGAGTCAGCCACCTCCGCCATCGTAAGGGGGCGAAGTTTGGAAGATCCATGCTCAAAGAATTCACCCTGTCGGTCCAGTAGTTTTCGGGTTATCCTTTCGATGGTGTTTTGTCTTTGGTCAATTGAGTTGATCAGAAATTTACCTGCCCGCATTTGGTTACGCACATATTCTTTTTCCTTGGAACTGAGCGTTCCCTTACTGATCAATTCCTTGTATGTTTTATTAATCTTAAGCCTCGGGATGTAGTCATTGTTTAAATGGATGACCCATTCTCCCGAAACTTTTTCTACAATCGCATCAGGTGCAATCGATTGATTATGATCTTCCGAAAATTTTCGACCTGGAGCCGGATCCAGTTCCGCAATTTTGTGTAAGCATTTGTGGACGACTTCAGTGGGTTGCGATAATTTGCGGGCAAGTTCCGGTACCCGCCTGCGTACGAGCAACTGGAAGTGATCCCTTACAATCTGATATTGGACGGAATCCTCCCAACCGCGAAACTGCATTTGTTTAAGAAGACTGTCCTGCAAATCAAGGGCAGCAATGCCAACAGGGTCAAAGCTTTGTAGCAGGGTTAATGCATCCTGTAAGTCCTGTAGCGGCAGACCGGAAACAAGAGCCATGTCTGAAAGGCTACTTGAGAGAAATCCATTTTCATTAAGACTTCCAATAATATACTGGGCTGCCTCCCTGATTCCGTCTACACAGTCAACCAATTTCAATTGATCAAGTAAGTGTTCCTGAAGGGAAGTTTCTGAAACCAGGGAGTCAAAGAAGAATTTTCTTTTGTCTTCCGCTTCGGTATTTCCAAGTTGTGCCTCTCCTTCATATTCTCTTTCAAAATGCTCTTTTAAGTCTTCCTGCATTTCCTTGAGGATGGCAAATTCGTCGGAGAAATCCATATCACTGATGTCCTCCGCATTATTGGAATCTAAATCAAAATCGTTTTCCTCGGAATTTTCGGATTCTTTTTGACCTTCAGCATCATCGGGAAATTCTTCGCCATCCTGTTCCTGTACTTCATCGGGGGAAGGTTCGACTTCGTTTGAATCCAAACTCTCATCGTTTGAGCCAATTTCTTCAAGCAGAGGGTTCGTCTGAAGTTCTTCAAGAATTGCGGACCGCAATTCAAGCGTTGGTACCTGGAGAATTTTGAGGGACTGCCTGAGTTGGGGAGCAAGTACAAGATTTTGAGTCTGCTTCTGTACTTGCCGGAGACCTTGAGATTGAAGCACCATGGGTAAACTTATTCGGGAGCGAATTTTGTTTCGCCTCGATGCCAACGAAGAGCAGCATTTTCCCCATCATCACTGAATACATCGTAAATGTAAGCTTTCAACTTCTCATTAGTAGGACCGTATCCTTCTTCGTACATGAAACTTTCCAATTCAGTCAACATCTCTTCGGATGACTGGTACCTTTCATCCCTCGGTCTTTTCAATGCAGTCTGCATCATTAAATTAAGACGATCATCTATGTCAGGCCTTACATCTGAAAAATTGGGGAGAGGCATTTCCAAAATATTTTCGATCGTTTTTTCAGGCTGGGCAGACTCAAAAATATTGTATCCGAGCATGAGTTCTGACATCACAACTCCACAACAGAATAAATCTGCCCGATGGTCCGTAATCTCGCAACGGGCTTGTTCAGGGGAGAGGTATTCATCTTTACCCGCGATTACCTCACCCTCTTGATTGTACATGAGATCCAACGCTTTCGCGATTCCGAAGTCCGTGAGTTTTACATCTCCTTCCTTCGCAATCATGATGTTTTTAGGATTTACATCACGATGTACAATTCCAAGCAATCTTCCCTGTTTATCTCTCTTTCGATGGGCATAGCCTAAGCCTC
>JBMYOA010000162.1:0-3802 GCA_049598825.1 Opitutales bacterium
TAGTCGATAGCCAAAGCCTGCTCCTTTTATCGTAGAAAGATCTAGGACCCCGCCCCTTCTTTGGTAAATACCCGGATGAATCGATGCTTCTCGACGGGAAGCATCGGGGTAAAATTGCATACCATTACTTTCAACTCCCATGATAGTCCCGGCATGGGCACCCAGAAGAACATGCGGTATTTGAGCGAGCATCGGATTGGTTAAATCCTGAACCATCAAGTCCATACCATGAGCTCTCGCCCAGCATAAAGAAAGCAGAGCCCCCGTTTGTGTCTTACAGGTTTTGAGTGCAACTCCCGTCCAGCCAAGCTCCCTGCCAAGTCGGACATGTTTCCAGTCATGAGCGCTCTCATCCATGAAGAGAGGCTTACGCTGGGCTACTGAATGAACATCAATACGGTTCTTTTCCAGATCGTAAGGGAAAGGCTGTTCAACATACAAAATTTTTCTAAAAGTCTCCGACTCTTCCTGCCTGAGCCGGTCAAGGATTTCATTCACATAAGCAGGGTCGGTTACAGTGCAGTTAAAGTCTGTGGTGAGATGCTGAACGCCCAACTCATCGGCAATCTCTCCGATGCTTGCTAATCGTTGATAATCCCATTCGGAATCATTCCCGCGAAGTTTAATTTTCAAACAGTTCAGACCGTCACGGGAAATCCATTCCCGTAAATGAACAGGATAACCATCGTCCGGCTCACTCCCTGTTAAATCCCCTTCATCAAGTGGGTCCAACCCGCCTACCAAATGCCACACAGGAATCTTCTTCGGGGGATTGAGTTCGAGGAAACAGGAAGGATATTTAGACTTAAAATCGACATCGAGACCCTCGGCTGGTTCAAGAAAATTCGAGAGGTCTGAAGAAAGGAATTGCTTCCCATAAGCTTGGTATATCGGTACATCATTCACCACTCCATATGCATCGTGAATCGCAAGATCGAAAGCCGATGCACATACCAGAGCAGCCAACCAGGGCATCGGTTCAAAATCAGGGCTTTTTGAATTGTTGAACTCTCGAAGAAGCCGGGGAAGGTCTCCCATGATCAAATCGTGACCGAGTTCCAAACAATGCCCTGACTTATCAATACCCTGCCACCGGTTTTGAATCAGTTTACAAAACTCAACGAGGGTTTGATGCCGAATCGAGTAATCAATTTCTGATGGCCAGACCCATTGAACACTCAGGGGGGTCTCGCCCCACCCTTCCGCTTCCTTGCCCAGTTTATTTTTCACCCTTACCTTAACCCGGGCACAAGTGACTGATGACAAAACTTCCGTTCCAAATTTAAGCGGCATCCGGGTATCAACGGGAATAAAATCCAGTGCAAAATCTAAAACATAAATATCGGTCGGTAAGCTCACAAAGCTAAGGGGATGTAAAAAGGGGCAATGGGTCAAACGAGAAGAGCATAATTTTTCTTTTTCAAGAGCCACTGATGTGTAACCAGGAAATTTGAAGCATTGTAATTTAGCTTATGTTTTGCCAAGGTATTGAATCCTTTATTCCACGATTTTGACTAAATAATAAAGTGCATCATCCTCTTTGGTTACAAAAATATCCGGTTCTTCCTATCATTAATCAGGCAACTCCTGATCAAGCATTGAGCATAGCTGAAGCTTTGCTCGAGGGGGGAATTGATGTGATGGAAGTAACTCTCCGCACAGCCCAAGCAAAAGAAGCTCTGCAGGTGGTGCGAAAGAAATTTCCTGAAATCACTCTCGGTGTCGGATCAATCCTGTCCACGGAACAAGTGAATTGGGCGGCTGCGGAAGGAATGAACTTTGGGGTATCACCAGTCTGGAATGAAGACCTTTGGGCATTGAGCCTTGATCTAGAAATTTCTTTCTTCCCCGGAGTGCTGACGCCCTCTGAACTATCCAGGGCTATCGATGCTGGCTGCCTTCATCCTAAAATTTTCCCCATCGAACCGACCGGAGGTGTCGCTTATCTAAAATCTTTGCTGGCACCCTTCGGCAATACGAACTTGTACTGCCTGCCAACCGGTGGAATTGGAAAAGAAAAAGTTTTGGAATACCTGGCAATCCCTCAAGTTTCTACAGTTGGTGGAAGCTGGATCACTCCACAGTCCTTGATTTCCAGCAAGGATACAAAAGGGATGACTGAGCTTGCCAAATCTTCTCTTTTGCTTGCTAATACCTCTCGATGATTCTCTCCCATTTAAAATGTATGCTAGGAGTTCTGGTATTCAGCTTTTTGGATCTTTATGGATTCGAAAAGGAGAATATTACTCTGCGCGGATCTTTTGATAACTCGCGAATCGCGATCGAAAACAAAGGGAAGGCTACGGTTGCCTTCATGGGTGGTTCCATCACCGAAATGGATGGCTACAGACCTATGCTCATGGATTTTTTGGCGAAGCGGTATCCTGAGTGTCAATTTACATTCATCAATGCTGGTATATCCTCCACTTGTTCGACCACCGGTGCTTTCCGGTTGCCGAGAGATGTTCTTTCCCAAGGACCGGTCGATCTTTTTTTTATCGAATTTGCGGTTAATGATGATCAGGACGCGGCACATTCCCAAGACGCCTGCATACGCGGAATGGAAGGCATCATTCGTCAGATAAGAAGAAAATCTCCTCATACTGATATAGTCGCCACTTACTTCGTGAATCCAAAAATGCTCGCTGAATTAGACAATGGAAAGAAACCTCTTTCCATGTCCTCCCATGAACAAGTTCTGGAAAAGTATCAGGTTTCCAGAATTCATCTGGCAAGAGAACTGTCCGCACAAATAAAAAAGAATAAATTCACCTGGGAAAAATTTGGTGGTACCCACCCCAAACCTCCGGGAAATCGTTTATGTGCTGATATGCACGAACATCTTCTTTCGCTTGCCTGGAGTGGACCTTCCCCCTCGCTGGTTAAACCACACCCCTTTCCCACAAGCCCTTTATCTCCTTACAATTATGAACACGGTCGCTTTCTCAGTCCTCAAAAAATCAACCTTACCGAGGGTTGGAAATATTCCGAACCGGACTGGCCAAACTTGAAGGGTGGCAAAAGAAAAAGATATTTGGACGCCCCTCTCTTGCACACCGATATGGAGGATAAGCCGATCCATTTTAAATTCGAAGGCCGGGCAATCGGAGCATTCGTTCTCGCCGGTCCCGATGCTGGTACAATCAAATTTCAAATCGATGGTAAGATCGATGGAGAAGTCAATTTACACCACAACTATAGTCGCAATTTACACTACCCCAGAACGGTTATGTTTGCCCACGACCTCCAACCCGGTACGCATAGTATAACGATTCTCTCCAAACCATCATCTCAAGGTAACGCAGTGCGAATTATGGAATTTTGCATTAACTAAACATCCTATGTCATCTCATCCTTTTTTATCACTTACAGGAAATCCTGCCTGGGAAAACCTTACTCCTGAGCATATCCGTGAAGACATCACGCTCGCTCTTGAAAAAGCCGAAGCGAATCTCCAGCAAATTCGCGAGCTAAACCCGGAGGAAATAAATTTTCGCAACACGGTAAAAGCACTGGAAAATGCGAGCTATGAACTGTACTACGCCTGGGGACTCGTCACACACTTGGACTCAGTTTGTAATTCAGCTGAATTGCGGGAAGTTCATAATGAAATGCTGCCCGCCGTAAGTGCCTTTGGTGCTAAAATTACACTCGATGCGGAGTTATGGAAAGCTCTCCAAATCTTTGCTGAAAGCAAGGAAGCTTCGTCCCTTCAACCGATCGATCGTCGCCTTTTGGAGGAAACCCTTTTGGACTTCAAGGAAGCCGGGGCTGACCTACCAAATGAGAAAAGACAACGACT
>JBMYOA010000163.1:0-3795 GCA_049598825.1 Opitutales bacterium
AATATTTTCAATTCTATGCTTTCTACAACAACAATGCGGATCCCGGGATGCAAACCCGGAGGGGAAATACCGCACCAATGCTTGAAATCGTTACCCCCGAGAAGAAAAAGCAACTGGATGATTTAGTTAATAAACAGAAGGAACTTTCCTCAAAAATGAATGCCAGAAAAAAAGAAGCAAACCCTCAGTTTGCCAAATGGCTTAAGGAAGCAACTTTGAAGTTGGACGATAATAATAGCGTATTGGAACCTTCCGGCTTGGTTGCCCATCTTCCATTGGACAACTTTACGGATAACAAAACCGTAGACCTGGTACGAGAAACCAACTCCTGCCAATTACAGGGCAATGCCAAAATTGTTGGACAGGCCAAATTTGGAGGAGGCATTAAAATCGAGGGAAATGGCTTTCTTGAGGTTAAAAATTTCGGAAACCTCGAACATAATAAATCCTTTAGTTATGGAGCCTGGGTTAAAATCCCCAGAGATAATTTTGGCGGGGCTATTTTTGCCAAAATGGATGAAGGAAATGATTTTCGCGGTTATGACCTGTGGATGGAAGCCGGTAAGGTAGGTCTGCATGTTATTAATAAATGGCCAAGCAATGCCTTGAAAGTTGTTAGTAAAGCCAAAGCACCCATCAAAAAATGGACTCACCTTTTTATCACTTACAATGGAAATGCCAAAGTCAATGGAGTTGAAATTTATATCGACGGGAAAAAACAGGAGAAAGCCACCCAGCAGGATTCTCTCAGCCAGACGATCATAACCGATAAGCCATTACGTTTAGGCAGAAGATTCAATACTGCCCAGACAAACGGAGCAGAAATCGACGATGTTCGATTTTATTCCCGGGCACTCACCCAACAGGAAGTACAAGTTCTCTCCGAATCAGATCCTATTTCTCCTATTCTTGCTATTGAGGAAAACAACCGTACCAAGGCACAGAAGGAAGTTCTGGTCACCCATTATTTCGAATCAAAAGACCAGCCGTACCAACAAATTTTCAAACAGAAAAAAAGCACCGACAAATCCCTGGCTGATTTACGCAGTAAAAAATTAACTTCCATGATCATGGGGGACAATCCACCAAACAAAATGCGTAAGACCTATCTGCTGATGCGCGGACAGTATGCTTCCCCGGATAAATCCAAGGAAATTTTACCCGATACTCCCGCCTTCCTTCCGCCGATGAAGGAGGATCTTCCCAAGAATCGTCTTGGCTTGGCTAAGTGGCTACTGGACAAAGAGCATCCTCTGACCGCACGGGTCACCGTAAATAGGTATTGGCAAACGATTTTTGGTCGTCCTTTGGTTGCCACGCCCGGAGATTTTGGGTCCCAGGGCAGTTGGCCTACCCATCCTGACCTGCTATCATGGTTGGCCAAAGATTTTGTCGACCATGGATGGAATGTTAAACGGACGATTAAACAGATGGTCATGAGTTCAACTTATCGCCAAGAATCAACCACCCGACCTGAGCATCTACAAAAAGACCCCACTAATCTCTATCATGCCCGTGCCCCCAGGTTTCGTCTAATGGGTGAGTTTGTGCGCGACAATGCCTTGGCTGTAAGCGGCTTACTGAACCGTGAATTTGGAGGAGCAGGCGTTAAACCATACCAACCCGCAGGTCTCTGGGTGGAAGTATCCCTCAGCGGCAACCGCCGGTTTGCACGTGATAAGGGCGAAAAGCTATATCGCCGAAGTTTATACACCTATTGGAAACGCTCGGCCCCCCACCCCGGTCTGATGGCCTTTGACACCCCAACCCGTGAAACCTGCACCCTGCAAAGGCAGCGAACCAATACGCCCATGCAGGCCCTTGTCACGCTTAATGACGAACAATTCGTCGAGGCATCCCGCGCCTTTGCCCAACGAATCCTGAAAAGCTCGGCCAATACTTTCCACGATCGCGTGAACTGGGCTTTCGAACTGGCCACAGGTCATCCTGCCGACAACTTGCGAAAAGAAGTTCTCGAAGATGCCTACAAATACCAGAAAGAAAAATTTGCGGCCGAACCCAACCGTGCGGAAGAATTACTTAAGATTGGAGAAGCACCCAGAGATGCCAGCATCGATACCAACGAACATGCATCCTGGACTGTTCTCGCTTCGATGATCCTCAATTTAGATGAAACCTTGAACAGAGAATAATACTATGAATCCATTCGACATCTATCAGGCACAGACCCGCAGACAAATGATCGGCCTTGGAGCCCGGGGACTCGGAGCTCTTGGGGCAGCGAGCCTGTTAAACCCATCGATTCTTCAAGCCGCCACCAGCCAAACGAATAATGAATTTTCCGGAACTCTTCCTGGTCCGCACTTCAAACCTACGGCCAAAAGGGTAATCTATTTATTTCTTTCGGGAGGGCCATCTCACATCGACATGTATGATTATCATCCAAAGATGCGTGAGATTCACGGAACCGAACTTCCAGACAGCATTCGCAATGGCCAGCGCATTACCGGAATGACATCCGGGCAAAAGTCCTTTCCCTGTGTGGCTCCGATGTTTGAATTTTCGAGGCATGGACAAAACGGTTCCTGGTTCAGTGAAATTATTCCCAACATCGCTTCCTTAGCGGATGATATCACCTTGGTTAAATCGGTTCACACGGAAGCGATTAACCACGACCCAGCGATCACCGCTATCAACACTGGCTCACAACAGCCAGGTAAACCTTCCATGGGTGCCTGGTTGGATTGGGGGATGGGAAGCCCCAACCAAAACCTGCCCGGTTATGTGGTTATGATTTCCAAGGGCAAAGGAAATGCACAGGCTCTCTACGACCGGCTTTGGGGAAGTGGCTTTCTCCCATCCAAGCATCAGGGAGTAAAATTTCGTTCAGCCGGCGATCCAGTTCTATATCTATCAAATCCCAATGGGATTTCACGCGATATGCGCCGAAATATGCTCGATGGAATTGCCAGGATCAACCGAGCCAAAAAAATGGAATCCGGGGATCTCGAAATTGACGCCCGGATCGCGCAATACGAGATGGCCTATCGCATGCAAACGAGCGTACCCGAGCTCGTCGACCTAAAAGACGAACCTCAGCATGTTCTCGACATGTACGGAAAAGATGCGATGAAAAAAGGCACATTTGCCCACAATTGTCTGATCGCACGCCGACTTTCCGAACGAGGTGTCCCTTTTGTGCAACTCTTTCATCGTGGATGGGACCAGCACAATAATTTGCCCAAGCAAATACGTGGGCAAACTCAGGACATCGACCAACCAGCTGCGGCTTTGGTCAAGGACCTGAAACAACGCGGCTTACTCAAGGATACCATCGTCATTTGCGGCGGTGAATTCGGCCGAACCATTTACTCACAAGGAGCACTCACCAAAGATAATCACGGACGCGACCACCATGGCCGTTGTTTCTCAATGTGGATGGCGGGGGGCGGTTTCAAAGCTGGTTTTGAATATGGCAAGACCGATGACTATGCCTACAATATCCTGGAAAATCCGGTTCATGTAAACGATTTGAATGCGACTGTTTTGCGTGCGCTTGGGATCGACCATGAACGGTTTACTTATAAATACCTGGGCTTGGATCAGCGACTCACAGGAGTTGAGCACCCCAAGGTGATTCCGGAACTTCTTGCTTAAAGACAAATCCTTGTAAATTCGATTTATCCCCTCCCGAAGTCATTTTGATTTTGACCCCTAGTCCCGGGTCGAACAAAACCATAGTGTGATTTCGGTGGTGGACGAAAGAAAAGCCTTATTGGCGGAATGGTTGGATCAAGATACTCCTTTTGCAGGAGGCTCTCTTGAAGTCGCCTC
>JBMYOA010000164.1:0-3763 GCA_049598825.1 Opitutales bacterium
CCGCTGAAGAACCCAAGGCTGAAGAAAAACCGGTAGAGGAAGCCAAGGAAGAAGCACCTGCCGAAGAAGAGAAGAAAGAAGAAGAACCGAAGGCTGAGGAAGCAAAAGCGGAGGAAGCTCCCGTCGAGGAAGCCGCTCCCGCTGAAGAGGAAGCCAAGGAAGAGGAAAAGGCCGAAGAGCCGGCTGCGGAGGAGAAAGCTGAAGAAGAAGCTGCTTCCGGAGATGAGGAGAAAAAGGATTCATAATCTTTTCTCTCTCAAACTCTTAATTATGTATTTTTTGACCACCGATGATTCGCATGAAAAATCCAGTTTTGCGTTTCGACGTTTTATCTCTCTTTCCTAAAACGATTGAGGGGTTTACTGAAGAAAGCATACTCGGAAAAGCGATTGATCGCGGACTGCTGGAATTAAATTCCCTCGATCTGCGCCGGTGGGCCAAGGGTAAGCACCGTGAGGCGGATGACCGTCCATTTGGTGGCGGTGCCGGAATGGTGCTCAAGCCTGAGCCTTTGTTCGAGGCGATTGAGGAAATTTCCAATGAATCAACCACCGTCGTGTATATGGCACCTGACGGAGAGCCTTTATCGACCCCACTGGCCCGTGAATTATCGGAGTCCCAGCATTTGCTCCTGATTAGCGGGCATTATGAAGGAATTGACCAACGGGTACGTGATGAGATGGTGGACAGGGAAATCAGCATCGGTGATTATGTGCTGACCAATGGAGCCCTGCCCGCAACCGTTTTGATCGATGCGGTGGCAAGACAGGTGCCGGGAGTTCTCGGAGATGAGGAATCCCTCACCGATGAGAGTTTCGAAAACAATTTATTAGCCCATCCACAGTATACCCGCCCGGCGGAATACCGTGGAATGAAGGTGCCGGAGGTTCTCCTTTCCGGAAACCATCAGGAAATTTCTAAATGGAGACAGGAAAAACGGATGGAACGTACCGCAAACCTGCGGCCTGACTTATTCAAAGCAACCAAGAATTAACGAGGATACTACGATGAACAATCAACTGCTGGAAGAGATCACAAGTGAATACTTGCAAGAAAAACGCGACCATTTCAAGGTGGGGGACGGGGTAAAAGTCCATGTGAAGGTCAGGGAAGGTGAGAAGGAACGTATCCAGATTTTTGGCGGGATTGTGATTTGCCGTAAAGGTTCCGGTATCCATGAAACATTCACTGTTCGTAGGATCGCATCAGGTGTGGGCGTTGAGCGTGTATTTCCCGTTCACTCTCCAATGATCGACAAAGTGGAAGTGGATCGCGAGTCCATCAAGATGAATGCCCGCATGTACTATCTGCGTGACAGAATCGGTAAGGAAGCCAATAAGGTGAAGGAAAAGCGTTTGTTTGAAGCAAAGCGCGGATCCGTCAAGTAACCCGTCTTTCTTTTACCCTTTCCTTAGCTCGTCCGTAATAAATTCAGACGGGCAGGGGAGAGGTACTGATCCAACAGCAATTGCCCATTGGCAAACTGGCAACTCTGGTTGTCTTCCGTAGCCAAGAGTTTCTGATAAATTTTCAGGGTTCGTTCCGCATACGAAGTGAGCGAAAATTGTTCCGCAACGGCCTCTCTGTTCCGGTCAATAATATCTTCGGCGAGGACTTCCAAGCCTGCATGCTTTTGAATCCCTTGCTGTAATTCCGGAGACTGGGCAACCGCTCGGATGATTTCCTGTTGGGTAGGCTCGTCCAGTCGGCCAAAATCAATGCTGTCATTTGCGACCATCGATTGAAAGGCAGTTTCGGTTCCGTCTTGGGGTAAATCCTGTTGGTAATTGAGATAAAACTGTTCGAGAGCCGATTGAATAGTCTCCTTTAATTGAGTAACCGATGAAATACAATCAAGGGGAATGGGGAGCCGGTCGTAGAGGTTGGCGAGGGAAACTCCAAGTTCCGCAAAATCGGAGGTGATGTCGGGGAGGTTGCGGCCGCAAAGACCTTTACCAAAAGTCCAGGGTTCCAAAAAACCAAGACCAAACCCTTCGGCCACACTGACCGATAAAATAGACTGGGCATGGCCTACCATTTCGGGGAAGGAGGCATCCGTGTGTTCGCCAAGCCCGTAGGTCAGGGGAAGATCCAAATCTTTGCCAAATTGTTTCCATTCTTCAAAGATGGGAGTGAATTCAGGATTGGTTGGGCCCAGGCTATTCGCAAAGTGAAAGTCGTGGTGTGCGGAGGCAAGCAGGGCCAGTTCTCCGAGGTTTTTTCTGCGTACCGCACGCACGGGGTAAAGCAGGAGGTTTTCGGGGAGGTCGCATATATTTTCTCTCGCAGATGCCGAAAAGGGAGAGCTTGGAGGCACCGCATTGGCCAGCAAATGAACCGGGCTTGGGCTATCCTTGAGCATATGGGCAAGAAAACCACGGTCCCGCTGGTTGAGGGCGGCATAGTGAATATGCGATCCTGTCGGGTAGACCCGGGGATACACTTCACGGAGGGATAGATAATTCCCCGGTCTGCCATCTTCCGCAAAGTCATGGGGATGAAGCAGGATTCGCTCACCTGCTTCCGCCAGGAGACTCACGGCGGCAGTTAAAGACGGATTTTTCCCCAATGAATGATTATGGATATGCCAAAGATCGGGAGCTTGTCCGAGGGCATCCCTGGCTGATTCCCGGAGCCGTTCAGTGAGGATCCTGGGATCGATCGCATCCTGAGGAGAGGAATAATCGAGCCCTTCGATCTCGCGGGTATTGGGTAGTCGGTCTCCCGGATAGGCTCGGCCACTGAGGGCAACGGCTTCAATCTCAGTTCCATTTTCCTCCCATGCCTGGAGAGTATTTTCGATAACCCGGGTGACACCTCCCGGTTGTAAATGGTAGTGGACGATGGCAATTTTCATCGACCGAGAAAGAAGCCCTTAGCTTGAAAGGGAGGCTCGATGAGTGCGGTACCCTTCGATTTCAATCATCGGAGGACGTTCCTCCTCCACCACTTCCTGCACGATCTGACGGTAGGCTCCGTCCTCCACCTCAAATCGGCGATAGAAAGTTTCCATATCTGGTATCTGATCGATCTTCCCTTGGGCATGAAGACGATTGATAAAAGTCTGGAGGATACCAAAGCTCATCTTTCCGAGGGCGGTGGTGGTTTGGTTGCGGTGTACCCGACGGTCGAGATCTGTCTGGGCGAAGGCTTCGATTCCAAACTTGTGATACAGATCAAGCAGGTGGGAAGTTTCCACCCCGTATCCGATGGGGAAGGGAATGATTTCAAGAACTTCTCTACGGGCGGCATACTCTCCGGAAAGGGGTTGAATAACATTGGTGAGTTCCGGATAAAATAAAGAGAACAATGGACGGGTAAGAATCTCAGTGACACGGCCTCCCCCGCTGGGTCGCAGACCGCTCGAATAGTTGAGGGGGCGATCATAGAAGGCTTTGACATACTGAATTTCGTCCCGGTTGATCAGGGGGGCGACCAAGCCGTAGACAAATCTTGGGTGAATATTGGTGATGTCTGCATCGACATAGCAAATGATATCGCCTTTGAGCTGATGTATCGCCTTCCAGAGGTTTTCCCCTTTGCCTCGTTTGTCTCCCACTTCCGGAAGAATATCGGATGCCAGGTAGGTGTCGGCTCCGTAGTTTCCGGCGACTTCTAGGGTTTTATCCTGTGAACCGGAATCGATGACCGCAAATTCATCAATCAATGGATACCGTTCCATCAATTCAGAACGAAGAATCAGGACTTCTTTTCCAATGGTCTTCTCCTCATTCAGTGTCGGGATACAAAGAGATATTTTCAG
>JBMYOA010000165.1:0-3743 GCA_049598825.1 Opitutales bacterium
GGGAGAGATCGATATTCATCGACTGATCGGGTGGGGGTGGTGGTTCATCCGGTGTGTCGGGAGGAGGAGGGGGTTCTGAAATTGGAGGTGGAGGTGGAGGAGGGAGGGCGACTTCGACCGACCGAACCTGCTTCTTGCCGTCGCTTGGATTCAGTAACTGAGTGAGCGGTAATAAGATTCCAATTCCAAAGGCAATACCCAAAGCACCCAACCCAAGCAGAACAGGGTTGGCTCCAAATTTTGGGGGTTTGTAGGTTTCGCCAGGCACTGGAAAAATTAAGATTCAGTCGCGATACTTACGGTTTGGGCTCCGCCTAGTTTGGCTTCATCGATAACCCGAACCAAGAGATCAGTTACGACCGTTTTATCTGCTTGGACAATTACGGGAAGGGCATCATCCTGGCCCTTTCCTTCATTAAGTCTGCGTACGACTGCTCGCACACCGCTCACTCCAACTTCCCGGCCACCATAAACAACCCTGCCTTCGCTGGTGATTGCTATCAGGATACTATTTTTTTCAAGCATGCTTGCAGCGGCAGCCTGTGGTTTATCGACATCGACACCGGTCTCTTCCACAAAGACCGTAGTAACGATAAAGAAGATCAACAGGATGAAGACCATATCGATCAGGGGAGAAATGTTGATGTCTTCTGCTTTATCAGCAGTAGAAAAACTTCTGCGTGCTCGGCTCATAATAAATTATTCCTCATCCTCATCGGTTTCCAAAATTCCCTTATAATTTTGCATGGTTAAGCTTTCCAGGGTTGTGAAAAAAATCTCTAATTGATCCCTTTGGGAGACTATGCGGTTGATCATTACATAGGCGGGTATCGCAATGATCAGACCTGTCTGGGTGGTGATCAGTGCCTCTGAAATTCCACCGGCAACAAAGTCAATGGTCTTCCCTCCAGAACTTGTGGATAGACCCTTAAATGTGGTTAACATTCCCATTACAGTCCCGAGTAGTCCGGCAAGAGGGGCAGTGCTTACGAGTAAACTGAGAAAGGTAATCCTGCGGTCAATCAATGGTAAGAAGCATGCCCGGATTTCATCGAAGCGTCTGCGGGCTTCACCTAATGTTTCTTTGCCATCCGCTACATAGTGAAGCATTTTTTTGGTTTCATGATCCGCTTTTTCAGGATCACCCACCCATTGAACGAGGGTGGTCTTGGATGTATTTTTGAAAGAAGTTCTCGACTTTAGAAAAAGATAGGTCTCCAAAGTGGCATAGTATAGAATTAAGGCGATTGCCAACAGCATGAACATCAGGGAACCTCCTTGAACCCAAAGTCCCCAAACTTCTTCGGAAAACCAGATAATGAGGGAATCCATCAGCTTGCTGTAAACGATCTTGGTAACTTAAAAAAAATAGAATCAGGCTGGCTCCGGAACTGAATCGAGAGGTGATTCATCATCTTTTTCCTTCTGCGATTCTACGGTCATAAAAAGGTCTTTCTTCTTTGGGAATGCATTCAGGAAGAGGGAGGAGAGTCGCTCCATTTCCGCGAGGATGGCCTTAGTTTTTCTGGAAAGAACAGCATAAAGAATGAGCGAAGGGATGGCCGCAACCAGTCCTAGTTCCGTTGTTATCAGTGCTTCAGAAATACCTTCCGATAAGCTTTTGGCATCACCTGTACCAAACAGAGTGATTTGCTTGAAGGTCTTAATCATTCCGGTGACGGTTCCCAAAAGGCCCATGAGGGGAGCCGTAGCAGCGGTTACTTGAATGATAGGGAGGTAACTTTCTAATTTTGGCTGAGTAGCAAGGAGCTCTTCATACATAGACTCATCGACCATTTTCTTACCTTCGGTACACTTGGAGATACCTGCAGAAAACATATCCTTGAAAGGGCCTTTTAAATTCTGTGCCAGTTTCATCGCTCCATCTTTATCCCCATCTTCCATTTTACGGATGATTTCCGTAATCCCCTTAGCTCTTGGAAAGCTAATTCCACTGAGTTGAAGATATTTGAACAGGGCAATCAAAAGGGAAATGATTGCGGCTATCACGATAGGGTAGGCCCATGTGCCCCCTTTCTGAATGTGTTCAATAGCAGTATCTTCAGCTGCGGCAACTTTGACCGCATCCCCAAGGGTTGCATCGACAGGAAGAGTTGCAGCGGTGTCACCCTTGGAATTGAAGAATGAGCGAAGGGTTGAGGCTTGTGGATCCTGCAGTTCAAAAATTCTGGGTTTAAGGTCGCGTCCAGATTCGGTTAAGCCAGCAAGAGAACCTGATTTTTCATTAAAATAAGCAAGAGGCCCGGAAAGTACGAATGTGCCTTCGCGTACTTTTCCGTTTCCGTCCAAGGCTTGCCCGTCGAATTGAGTGCCTCCAAGTAATTCCTCGATTCGGTTCATGGATAAGGAAAGAAGATTCATCCGAGCAATCATCTTATCTTTCTCTGTATTATCTCCATCGAGAATGTTTTTGATTTCTTTTAGTTTTTCCTGATTCCTCTCTATTTCAGCAACATGTAGGCGGGCCTCAAAGTTTGCCAGGTAATCACTTCCGAGTGTTGATAGAAATTGAGCTTCTGTTTTTCTTCCTTCCACTTCCCTTTTAAGAGCAGTCAGGCTTACGGTCTTGTTATCCCTGAGTCGTTGAAGCCGGTCGAGGGAACGTCTTTTTTCTTCGACGGATCTCTCAAGCCCACTCAGCTTGGTGGCAAGAGGGATTTTCTCATTTTGAATCTTCGCTCTTACTTCTGCCAGTTTGGCAACCGCCTTAGTATTTTTATTTAGGAGTTCCTGTTCAGCGTTCTTGTAGTCGTCGGCAGAAAGCGAAGAGAAGATGGAGAAACTGAGAATTGTTAAAACAAATGTTTTCATCGTAAGGAAGATTTGACTGATCAATTGGTTTTAAATGGAAGGTCCACAAAGGTCGCTTGTTTCTGAGCGGTGCGGTTGTAAAAAGAAATTGCTTCAAGGATTGAAGGACCAGCAGTTGGTTGGTCGAATTCTTCCCATCCAGAATCCGAAGGAAGCAGATACCCGGCTTTGGAGCCTGTCTCATCGGAAAAGTAGGCAATACCAAGGCCAAAATACAGAACACTCACCTTGATTTCCCCACTATCCACTTTTAAAAGTTTTTCATCGAGTGCAATTGAACTATTAAATTTGTCGATTTTAGCGAGTGCACCCACCACAGCTTGCAGTCGTTGACTGACTGAGGCAGAGGAAGTCTGTTTTTGATCTTTTTTAGGGATCCGATTTAGGAAGCTACTCAAGTCATCCTGAAGGGGAGAGGGAAAGCGAGGAGCTAGGCTTAGAATTTTGGCCTCCAATTTTTCCAAAGTTTCAGAAACTGGGAGGATGGCGGATTTTAAATCTTCATTTTGGTCTGCGAGTTTGATTCTCTCTTCTTCTCCTGCTGAATTTTCTTTCTCCACAGAATTAAGCTTTTCATCAATAGTTTGCTTCTCTTCTTCCAGGAGTTCTATGAGATCCCCAAGGGCGTTTTTTTCAATTTCCCAATTCGATGATTCTTGGGAAATCAGTCTTTCGGTGGTGATCCATTCTTTAAATATTGCGGGAGCCTTCGGGGTTTCCCCAAAAAGAATTGGCCCGAAAAATAAGGTATTAAACAAATATGTTGCGATGAGAGTGAGTAGAGACTTCATAAGAGAAATTAATTTAATTCAGTATTCTTCATCTCTACCATTTTGAAACAAGGGGATTGTCATTTCGCTACATGTAACGTTGCCTTTTTGTTACAATTCTGGCGCATAACTATTTTTGGT
>JBMYOA010000166.1:0-3730 GCA_049598825.1 Opitutales bacterium
TACTGGTGTCGAAGCACATACACTCTCAATATGTCATTTCTGAATTTTTCCTCTAAATATTTCAACTCCTGGTCCACCAGGTACCGGTCTTCGACAAATCGTACACTCTTGGTATGCAGAAGATCAGTCCAATCGTTTTTTAACTGATCCAAACAATAGTTAATTTCTATGTAAAAATGCTTTTCGATCCATTGAGCAATATCACTTTCGGTACGGCAATTATCAAAGTCTTTTCCAAAGTTCGGATCATCCGCAAATTTTTTCACCCATTGTAGATCGAGCTTTTTCCGGTACTTTTCTACGATAAGCTGGTACTCATCATTGGTGGGATAAGGTAAGATTGCTTGTTGTTTATTGGATGCACAGCCAGAGATGATCGCTACAACCAGGGCAAGGTTTAGGCATTTCATTAAGTTATCAAAACACCCCCGCATGGTGTCGTCAAGGATGTCATCCCTAAGATTACTGAACCTGCTCTGAAATTTGAAAATGACACTCTATTTTACTTCTTTCTCAAACCTGGATGAGACCGTTTATTTGTCTGTACGAATAAGCAATATTTTGCAAAATGCATCTCCTGTTTCTGTCTTTTAATTCCCGGATTTTCAAAAACTTGAGAAATATCATTTCAAAAGTTTTCTGCCTTTTTAAAACGAATAAAAGTTATTTTAGCTTATCATTTTTAATTTCTGATGGTTCACGACTTATATGGAATTTCCCGTTGGGGTGACGGGTTGATTGATATCCTTCCTCATGGAAATGTAGGATTGAGGGACCCTCTTAATCCGGAATCAGATTCCGTGGACTTAGCGGAAATTATTCGAAAGTTGGAAAAGAGGGGAATTCAGACACCGGTTCTATTGCGGGTGTCGAATTTTTTGGAGCATCGTATTAACGCAATTAACGAAAGTTTCCGTCTCGCGATTGAGCAAGTTGGGTATGGGGGGGAGTATCGGGGAGTTTTTCCAATCAAGGTCAATCAACAGGCTCATGTCGTGGAGAGAATTTCCAAGTATGGTGAGATTTTTCATTTCGGATTAGAGGTCGGGTCCAAAGCGGAGCTTTTGATCGCTCTTTCACAGTGTGATGATCCCGAGTCCCTGATTATTTGCAACGGCTACAAGGACGCTGAATTCATTCGGCTCGCGTTACTTTCCTCGAGGCTCGGGATGAATACCGTTATCGTTATGGAAAGCGTGCGTGAACTTAATCTGATCATTGAAGTTTCCCGTGAGCTCGAAATTACACCTACATTAGGAGTCCGCGTTAAATTAGTAAATATGGTGAGCGGAAACTGGGCAGCAACCAGTGGAGATCGTTCCTCATTTGGGCTGTCCATTTCACAAGTTGTTGAAGTTGTCGAAACTTTAAGAAAAGAAAATCTGCTCAATTCACTTGTCCTTCAGCATTCTCATTTGGGCAGCCAGGTCCCAAATATGATTGAAATCCGAAAGTTTGTTCAGGAAGCGAGCAGGTTGTTTATCGAAATCGGTAAACTTGGTGCAAATTTACAATATTTGGATTTGGGCGGTGGATTGGGCGTGGATTATACGGGTGAAAATTCATCAAGTTCCAACTCGATCAACTATTCTTTGGATGAATATTGTTACAGCCTGGTTGAGACCGTTGCCTATGAGATGGACGATGCGTCCGTGTCTCATCCCACATTGGTCACTGAAAGCGGGCGTGCATGTGTGGCCCAATCTTCGATGCTTTTATTTAATGTCTTGGAAAGTACCAGTTATGAGAGTGATGTGGAGATAGCCAGTCGAGAAGACGATCATCCACTGCTTCGTTCCCTCATTCAAATATCAGAGGAATTGAATTCGCAGAGCCCTCTCGAATCCTTAAATGATGCTTCCTATTATCGTGATGAATTAAGGGCAAATTTCCGGAGAGGGAGGATTTCGCTTCCGGTCCTCGCCCGTGCGGAACATGCCCATCAAAGGATCCTCGGCCAAATTCGGGCGATGATGGGAAAGCTTGATGACTTGGATTGTAGTGAGGAGTTAAGTCTGCGCATTAAAGGAATGGCAGATATTTACCACTGTAATTTTTCGCTTTTTCAGAGTTTGCCGGATGTCTGGGCAATTGATCAATTACACCCAATTATTCCTCTCACCCGGTTGCATGAAGAACCGGACCGGAATGCGGTACTTTGTGATATAACCTGCGACAGTGACGGACGGATTAATCGTTTCGTGGTGGCCGATGGGGTGGCGGATTGTCTGCCTCTTCATAGTTTACGGGAGGAAGAGGAGTACTACCTGGGTGCCTTCTTTGTGGGTGCCTATCAGGAAACACTTGGAGATTTACACAACCTCTTTGGGGACACCAATGTGGTGACCATTCAACTGAAGGAGGGCGGGGAGTTTGAACTGCTCGATGAAGTCGAGGGAGACACCGTCTCCGAAGTCTTGAGCTATGTGGAGTATGAACCCAAAAGATTACTTGAGAAATTTAAGGCTAAGGCCGAAAGAGCAGTAAAGGAGCACGGAGCAACCCTTGAAGAATTAAAGGAGTTGGTTGCCACTTACCGTGAAAGTTTGCGTGGGTACACTTATTACGAATCAGATTGATAAAGGATATAATATGACAAAAGTTTTGGTTATTGGAGCGGGTGGAGTGGGTTCCGTGGCAGTGCACAAAATGGCGGGCTTGCCCGATGTTTTTTCTTCGATCACCCTCGCGAGCCGGCGAATTGAATCCTGTCAGAAAATTGCAAAATCAGTGGATGCACGCTTCGGAGTTTCCATTGAGACGGAGCAGGTCGATGCCGATAACCTCGGGGAAGTGGTTCAATTATTAAATAAGATAAAACCGGATCTTTTGGTAAACCTGGCCTTGCCCTACCAGGATCTCGTCCTCATGGACGCCTGTCTCGAAGTTGGGGTTCATTACTTGGATACGGCTAATTATGAACCGAGGGACCAAGCCAAGTTCGAATACAGTTGGCAGTGGCAGTACCAGGACAGGTTTGCAAAATCCGGGCTCATGGCTTTGCTCGGTTCAGGGTTTGATCCCGGGGTGACCAATGTTTTCACGGCTTGGCTCAGAAAGCATCATTTCGACCGTATTCATACCCTCGATATTTTAGACTGTAACGGCGGAGATCATGGTCATCCATTTGCCACGAACTTTAATCCCGAGATTAATATTCGTGAAGTGACCGCACCTGCCAGGCACTGGGAACATCAAGACTGGGTGGAAACGCCAGCTTTGTCCCAAAAGCAAACCTTCGATTTCCCTGAAGTGGGGGAACGGAACATGTACCTGATGTACCACGAGGAACTGGAGTCTTTGGTTAAGCATCTTCCTGAAATCAAAAGGGCAAGGTTTTGGATGACTTTTGGTGACGCCTATTTAACTCATTTGGAGGTCTTGCAGAATGTCGGGCTTACTTCAATTGAACCGATTGTCTATCAGGGCCAGGAAATCATCCCCTTACAATTTCTAAAAGCAGTGCTTCCTGACCCGGGTGGGTTGGGCGTGAGCACCAAGGGGAAAACTTGCATCGGCAACATTGCCACCGGGGAGAAAGATGGAGCAGAAGTGACCCAGTATTTGTTTAATGTATGTGATCATGAGAAATGCTACCAGGAGGTAGGCAGCCAAGCGGTGAGTTACACGACGGGCGTTCCTGCTATGATCGGTGCGTGCTTAATGTTGAAGGGTACCTGGCAGGGTAGTGGAGTGTTCAATATGGAACAGATGGATCCGGACCCATTCA
>JBMYOA010000167.1:0-3708 GCA_049598825.1 Opitutales bacterium
AGGGCTTTTCTCCGAGTTTTGGATCGTATTCAACTAATTCCTTCCGCAGGTGCTCGAAATCGTCACATGGATTACGCTCATCAGTTGCCGCAAGATCCAAGAGAAACAAAAGTAATTTACATCTTTCCACATGTCGTAAAAAACGATGACCCAACCCACGGTTCTCAGCCGCCCCTTCAATCAACCCGGGGACATCAGCCATGGTGAGCGTTTTGAAATCGTCAGGATACTCAATCACCCCAACTGTTGGAACAAGCGTAGTAAAGGGATAAGAGTCAATTTTGGGAGATGCATTCGACATCACATTCAGAAGCGTTGATTTACCCGCGTTGGGAAAACCTACCAATCCAATATCCGCTATGGTTTTAAGGGTGAATTTGTACTCCCCTTCCATTCCCATCTTACCTTCGGTAAACTGGCGGGGAGTCTGATTTATGGAACTTTTAAAAGTGGCATTCCCCCGACCACCTTTCCCGCCCTCCAAAAGAAGAACCTCCTGTTCGTGGTCAAGTAATTCACAAATTAGTTCTCCTGATTCTATTTCCCTAACCTCTGTTCCCATTGGCACTTTGAGAATACAGGTATCTCCACCCTTTCCATTTTGGTCACTGCCCCGACCCGGTTCTCCGTTTTTGGCCTTCCAGTGTTTTTTAAAATGATAATTCCGTAAATCGGCTACATTCTCGTCAGCTTGTAAAATAAGATCACCACCTTTGCCGCCATTGCCTCCATTTGGTCCACCATTGGGCATGTACTTTTGTCGAAGAAAGGACATGCAACCATCACCCCCATTTCCTGCTTTCAGGAAAACTTTTGTTTCATCATAAAACATGGGTGTTATCCTTATTACTTAGGGCGTCAATGGTCAACGACTCAAAAAAAAGGCAGTCCTATTCAGGACTGCCTTTTTTCGAAAAAATTTTTATTTTCTAATAGCGATAGTGCTCTGGTTTGTATGGACCGCTCACAGGCACACCAATGTAATCTGCTTGCTCAGTAGATAGTTTAGTAAGCTTTGCACCCAACTTGTCTAGATGTAGACGTGCTACTTCCTCGTCGAGTTCTTTGCTCAATCGAGTCACACCAATTTCGCGATCTAAATTGTTTCTAATGTCTATTTGAGCAATGGTCTGGTTGGTGAAACTGTTGGACATGACAAAACTTGGATGACCGGTTGCACAACCAAGATTAATCAAACGTCCTTCAGCAAGAAGGTAAATACTCTTACCGTCAGCGAATGTAAAACGACTTACAGGTCCACCTGGAACGGAATCATCTTTGATGATTTCTTTAGTAACACCCGACATATTTTCAAGCTCGGCTACCTGGATCTCATTGTCGAAGTGACCGATATTACAAACAATGGCTTGATCCTTCATCTTGCTGATGTGCTCAGCTGTAATGATGTCCTTGTTGCCTGTTGTTGTTACAAATATATCCGCAGTCTCGAGAGCATCTTCGATGGTGGTTACCTGGTAACCTGCCATACATGCTTGTAGTGCACAAATTGGATCAATCTCGGATACCATAACACGGGCTTTCTCATTGGCTAAGGAATCAGCTGAACCTTTTCCTACATCACCGTATCCGCAAACCATAGCAACTTTTCCGGATATCATTACATCCAGAGCTCGTTTGATTCCGTCCACCAACGAATGGCGGCAGCCGTAATTATTATCAAACTTAGACTTTGTGACAGAATCGTTAACATTAATCGCCTGGAAAAGAAGCTTCCCTTCTTCCTGCATTTGAATGAGACGATGTACGCCGGTAGTTGTTTCTTCAGAAACTCCAACTACCGCATCCGCGACCTTAGCCCAATGACCAGGCTTCTCAGCAAGTGTCTTCTTAAGAAGTTCTTTTATGACCTGCTCTTCTTCACTGCCAGAAGGTGTATTGACCCAATCGCTTCCGTTTTCAAGTTCATACCCTTTATGAATTAGTAGGGTGGCGTCTCCACCGTCATCAACGATTTGGTCTGGTCCGGACCCGTCAGGCCAAGTCAATGCATTCCAGGTACAATCCCAATAGTCTTCGAGTGTTTCTCCCTTCCAGGCAAACACCGGAATTCCTGCTGCTGCGATTGCAGCAGCGGCATGGTCTTGGGTTGAGAAAATATTACATGAACACCATCTGACATCTGCACCGAGTTCGACTAAAGTTTCGATAAGCACAGCCGTTTGGATTGTCATGTGCAAAGAACCCATAATTTTAACACCAGCAAGTGGTTTGGATGGACCATATTTTTCGCGGGTTGCCATCAAGCCTGGCATTTCATGCTCAGCGATGGAAATTTCTTTACGGCCGAATTCAGCAAGAGTGATGTCAGCGACTTTATAGTCAAGGGTTGGGGTGAGTGTTTCTGTCATAGTGGTCATAGGTAAGATAACGGATCAGGTGAAATAGTAGATCAGATTGAATTAAGAAATGGCGGCTTTTAGGTCCTCAGCTTTATTGGTCTGTTCCCAAGGAAGGTCAGCTTTACCGAAGTGGCCGTAGTGTGTTGTTGATCTGTAAATTGGGCGAAGAAGGTCAAGTTGAGATACTATCTCGGCAGGCTTGAAATTAAATACATGATGGACTGCATCCTGGATTTTATTCTCTTCCACTTTTTCAGTTCCGAAGCAATCGATGGTAATACTTGTTGGTTGTGGATGACCAATTGCGTAAGCCACCTGAAGCTCGGCCCGATCCGCCAAGCCGGCCGCGACCACATTCTTGGCAACCCATCTGCACATGTAGGCAGCCGAGCGATCTACTTTGCTCGGATCTTTTCCAGAAAAGGCTCCACCACCATGACGCCCCCAGCCTCCGTATGTGTCCACAATAATTTTGCGACCAGTAAGACCGGAATCTCCTTCCGGTCCCCCAACTACAAATCGCCCGGTGGGGTTGATCAAATACTCAGTTTCACTGGAAAGAAGTTCTGCGGGAAGGGATGGTTTGATAATTTCCTCTGTAATAAATGAACGGATTGTTTCGTTATCGGCAGCTTCGGCATGTTGCGTAGAAACTACAACATTTTCAATTCCCACCATTTCTCCATTGTCATACTTTAATGCTACCTGTGACTTACAATCGGGGCGTAGCCAAGATGCATCAGAAGTATTTTTTCGTACATCTGCCATTTTGCGCAAAATACGATGGGCAAACATAACAGGTGCCGGCATCAATTCATCAGTCTCATTACAGGCGTATCCGAACATGATTCCTTGATCACCTGCACCCTGCTCGGCTGTCCCTTTTCCTTCCGCCGCATCGGCATCAACTCCTTGACCGATGTCCCGTGACTGAGCAGTCAATTGATTGGTTATAAATACTTTGTCAGCATGAAAAATGTCATCATCATTGATGTAACCAATTTCACGAATTGCCTCACGAACGACCGCTTCGTAATCAAACTTGGATGAAGTAGTAATTTCACCTGCAATGGTCACGCAGTTACTTTTGACTAAAGTCTCACAAGCAACACGGCTCTTTGGATCCTGTTCTAAACAAGCATCTAAGATGCTGTCAGATATAGAATCTGATACTTTATCAGGATGACCCTCTCCAACGGATTCAGATGAGAAAATAAATGATTTTGGCATGCACTCATTTCACCAAAGCTCTAACCAAAAATCAAGTTTATTCATCAACGCATCATGATGCGTTGATGCGTTTTTATATTTTCTGAGATTTGTGAAGGATGGATTGGAGGTACTTTCC
>JBMYOA010000168.1:0-3691 GCA_049598825.1 Opitutales bacterium
GCGGGACCACCAGTGAAATTAGGATTAAGTTTTTCGCCCAATTCGGCCAATCGCCCATTGTAGTCGAGCCGCTTGGTCAGGCCCATGGTCCACGCACTGTTGTTATCGGCCCAGGGGAGATTGGCAAGACTTAGACCGCGCTGAAGACATTCGCCGAAAATGCGTAGGGTCGATTCAACGGTGTCACCACTGCCTTCGGGGCCATGAGTCGTTTTTCGGCCATCCCAGCAGATCCAGCTTTCTGCCGCGACGATTCCTTTATCGGAATATCCCTCCTCATGGAGGCGTTTATCCATGTATTCCATTTGGCTCCATACCGAACTTACCCAGGTGAGGAGTCCGCCCCCCCAGCCATTATTGAAGTCACTCAGGTTGAGAGCGAAGTTATCAATCATTCCCATGAGCTCTTTTGACTTCAGTTGCACATCGTACCATTCCTTACAATTTCTGGACGGTGACAAGCCGGCGGTGGAAATGACTTTCTTGTCTCCGGTTTCCTTTTCATAGTCACGGATTGCCCGGGTGGCGGGCAGAATGAATAAATCCATCAATTCATCCCAGTTGCCATCCCAGTACTTGGGGTGATTGGCTTCATGAAAAATGCCGTAGTAATCGACATCCTCGCCAAACCATTCGACCGTTGCCTTCACCATATCATAAATCGCCTGATCATCACGGGGTATTTTGTTGAAGTCATCATAGACCTTTCCGCCATTGATCCACAAAGGCACCTGCCAAATGACCAATTCCGTCTTGATGCCGCGTTCCTTACAAAGTTTTACGGCATGTTTGATCGCAAGGGCTGTGTCGGATGGATGATTGGCATAATCGAGGTTTTTTTTCTCTGGAAGGGTATGCAACGACATATACCAAAAGCTTGCATAGCTACCCACTTTTCCGAGTTCACGCTTAATATCGCTTTCAGAATTTTTGGGCTGTTTACGATAGGGCTGCCATCGGAAACCGACATGGATATGATTGCGAGTCGCTTGGTAGATTGCAGGACTATCTTCTCGATCAAATATACCTTCTATTCCAGGTCCCACCCGATCCTTCGGGTCTTCGGGAATTAATGAATTGTCGGCTCGGCAAATTTGCGTCAAACCACCCGCTAAAATGAGAAGTGTTCGCAACCACATTGTCCTAGATTTAAGAAAAAAGTAACAAAGGCAAGGATTGGATTTCGAATTTATGGTTTTCTTTTTAAGAGATTACCTCTTTTTTCGATCAGTCAGATAATAAACTTGTGGGTTGATTTGTTTCATCGAAGCCTCAAGTTTTTCGTATGGCTCATCCTTCTGGTTAATGATCCCGGCGTTGTTTTGGCCGTCCTGGTATTTAAACCAATGCCAGCCGACTACTGATTTATTTTGTAAGAGGCCGAGTGTGAAGTGTTGATAGAATTTGGCCCGGTCCCCCTGGGTTTTGACGGAAAACCCTGCCCCAAACTTTTGCGTGGGCAATCCACTGTCTTCTGCCATTGCATACCATTCGGTAATCAGGATGGGTTTGCTGGCTAGCTTTGACCATCTGGTCAGGCGATCATCTTCAGGAGTCCAACGGTGATAGTAATTGACTGAAATAATATCAGCGTATTTTCCGGCACCTTCGAAGATTCCAGGTGAGTGCAAGGCCATGCCATGAAAGCGAGTACCTAGATACATGTGATTAGGGTCATGCTTTTTAAGTGCCTTCGAAACCTTTCGATAATGAGTTTCAACCACTAATTTTTGAAAGTCCCGGTCGTCCTCCCTGGTGGGTTTTCGGTTGTTCCGGTTTTCCATGAACCGTTTTGCTTCGAGGTGGTTGGGGTCATCAGGTGGGTGATTCAAATATTTGGTGACAATGCCTTTTTCCTGAAACGGTAATTCATTGTCTGAAAAGTGCCCCAGCAACCAAGGATCATCTCGAGTGAGAAGAGTCTGCTTGGCATGTTTGTTACAAAAGTCTTGGTATTCGGGATCGAAAGGATAAATAACATTAAATTGATCTGTCGCCGGATACTTTGTTTTTCGAATTTTCCGATAATTGGACATAAAATTCCAACGCAGACAATATGGCATGCGTATGGTTGTTTTGCGGAAGATTTTATCAACTGACCAGCAACCCAGGGTGTTGAAGCCAAGATTTTTAAGATGCTTTACGGTGTCTGTCCCCCAGGCGAGATTTTGATTTGATAAATTGCTGATATCCTTCTGCCCATTCGGGTAGACTGAGTTTAATCCAACGGACAAAAATACATATCCATGCGGATCGATGATCCACCATCGGTTCTCGATTTTTTGGGTATGAAAGAAACCCGTTGGCTTAGTGCGGATTTTTTCCCAACCGCCATATGTATTCAAGAATACTTTCTCGCTTGTGGGGAATTCCTTTAAGTCGCCAAGAGTAACCGTTTCTTTCTTTACATATTTTCCCTTCTCCCAAACTTCTGCATAAGAAGATGCATCGGCTGTTGAAGGTTCACAGGCTAGAGGCAGGGCAAGAATCGCCGCTATGGCAAAAAGAATCTTCAGAATAGAAGTTTCTTTTAGGCAATGAGTGGCTTGACCACATGGGAATGGTCGACGCCGGTAAGTTTCCAGTCAAGTCCCTGATGTTTGACGGTGAAGAACTGATGGTTAATGCCGAGTAAATGGAGCATGGTGGCGTGCATGTCGTGAACATGTACCTTGTCTTTGACCGCATGATAACCGAGTTCATCGGTTTCTCCATAGCCAAAGCCACCTTTTACCCCTCCGCCGGCCATCCACATAGAGAAGCCCTTGATGTGATGGTCTCTCCCGGCTCCTCCTTTGCCTTGAAACATGGGGGTCCGACCAAATTCTCCACCCCAGATTACCAGAGTGTCTTCGAGCATGCCCCGTTGCTTAAGATCCTGAATCAGGGCCCACGTGGGCTTGTCCGTAAGTCCGCAGCAGGTGTCCATATATTTTTCCAGCCCGCCATGATGATCCCATCCGCGATGATAAAGATGAATAAAGCGCACTCCTTTCTCTGCAAGTTTCCTGGCGAGCAAACAATTTGATGCATAGGAACCGTCCCCCGGTTTAGCGCCATACATATCGAGAATGTGTTGCGGTTCCTTAGACATGTCCATCAGTTCAGGAACAGAGGTCTGCATCCGGAAGGCCATTTCATAAGCGGCAATCCGGGTATCCGTTTCGGGATCGTTGATGGTTTGGTTTCGATGACGATCCATTGCGGTAATCGCATTAACCAGTTTTCTTTGATGCTCAGAACTTACACCCTTCGGATTGCGAACATAGTGAACGGGGTCGCCGGTGGAATTAAATTCCACACCCTGAAAACGGCTGGGTAAGAAACCGGCGGACCATTGGCGGGAGGCAATCGGTTGTGGGTTACGTCCGCCTACACTACTCATAACCACGAAGCCGGGTAGATCTTCTGCTTCACTTCCCAGACCGTAGTTAATCCATGAACCCATCGACGGGCGCCCGCTGATGGCAGTCCCGGTATTCATGAAAGTATGAGCCGGGTCATGATTGATCTGCTCGGTGACCATGGAACGGATGATCGATATGTCATCTGCCATCTTAGCAGTCCAGGGCAGGTAGTCGCTAATGTACTGTCCACCCTTACCGTATTTCTTGAATTTTGTAAGGTGCCCCTGAACTTTCAGGGCTTGGCCCTGTAGTTGGGCGATTGGTTGCCCCTTGGTGAAGGACTC